>DATDTH010000284.1:0-6463 GCA_035290985.1 Pseudomonas sp.
GCGCAGCCGGTCCCGGCCGCTGTCGCAGCCGGCGACATAGGCGAAGCTGCGCAGCGTCTGATGCGTGCCGCGGCGCAGCCGCACGCGCACCCGGTCCGCCTCCGGCTCCAGGCCCAGCAGCTCGCAATCACGTTCGATGACATGGCCCAGGGCATTGAGTCGCGCTTCCAGCAGTCGCTCGGTTTCCAGTTGCGCGAGCATCAGCAGGAAGGGGTGGCTATGGGGCCGCAGGTCGTAGCGGGTCAGGCTCAGGTGGCTGTCGTCGGCGCGCCTGTGGATGGCCTTGAGCGGATGGCCGCAGGCGATCAGTGACTCGCCCAGGCCCAGGTCATCGAACAGCTGCAGCACTTCCGGGGTGAGGCCCAGGGCCGAGGCGGGGGTGGCTTTGTGTCGATCCGTCTCGATGATCCGCAAGGGCACAGCATAACGGTGCAGCTGCAATGCCAGCGTCATGCCGCTGGCGCCGCCGCCAACGATCAATACTTCTTCCTTCATCGCGTAAACTTCCTTATCCATGCGATATCCATGCGACCTGTAGGCTCAGCCAGGCTGAAAACGGTCGGTCTGGCGGCTATCCGGGCAACCGACCCCCACAATGCGGGGCGACGTCCTTGTCGCCCAGGCTGGTGCGTACGGCCAATGCCCCGGGCGGATTGGTGGCGCACGTTGCGCCAAGCTAGCGGGTGGCGCGGGGCGCATCACCTGTTCCCTGGTACAGGTCGGGGGCGCGTGGCCAGAGGCAGAGCGCTTGCTCGGCGATGGCGCTCAGGGCTGCCTCATCGGCGCCATCGCGGGCCTGCACCGACATGCCCTGGATAATGGCGGCGTAGAAGCGCGCCAGTTCCACCGGCTTGCTGCTGGCGGGCAGTTCGCCGAGCGTTTGGGCCTGGCACAGGCGCTGGGTCAGCGCCCCATGGATGCTGCTGCGCAGGGCGGCGACCTCGCTGGCGAGCTGCTGGTGGGCACTGGCACTGACCAGCAGGCAGGTGGAAATCAGGCAGCCACGCGGGTGGTCGTCGCTGCTGAATGCGCGCGCAGCCTCCAGCAGCACCCGCCGGACGAAGCCCTGGCCGCTCGGTTCTTCGGCCAGGGCCCGGCTGACAAAGCTGCCGGGGCCTGCGAGGTACAGCTGCAGGACTTCGAGGAACAGCTGTTCCTTGGAGCCGAACGCCGCGTACAGGCTGGGCGGGGCTATGCCCAAGGCCTCCACCAGCTCGGCGATGGAGGTACCTTCATAGCCATGGATCCAGAACAGCTCCAGGGCCTGTTGCAAGGCCTGGGCTCGGTCGAACAGGCGAGGTCGCCCGCGTTTGCTCATGGGGGTGGTGTTTTTCATAGTGATCATTACAAATGCCTTGACGGTTGCCGTCAAGGCGGCTCAGCTTATTCAGTGCGCGGCAAAGGAGTGCGGCTATGATTTCATCCCTGTTTCATCCGCCCGGCAAGCATTCGACCCGATTGCTGCAGCGCTGCGTGCGCCTGCACCGGCGTGGGCGCGGTTTCAGGCCGGCCATGGGCCTGTCGCCGCAGCCGGAGCCGGGCCCCCACGAGGTGCTGATCTGTGTCGAAGCGGCGAGCCTGAACCACCGAGACCTGTTGATCGCCTGGGGCCGCTATGCCGGCGTCGAGGAGGGGCGGATTCCGTTGTCCGACGGTGCCGGGACCATCCTGGCCCTGGGCAGCCAGGTGCGTGGCTGGCACAAGGGCGATCGGGTCATGCCGGCCTTCTTCAGGGACTGGCTGCACGGCCCTTATCTGCCCGCCTATGGCGTCTCGGCCCTGGGCGGCGAGAGCGACGGGGTGCTGGCGCGTACCGTGGTCATGCCGGAAGCGGCCTTGGTGGCCGTGCCGGCCCACCTCGACTGCCTGGCGGCGGCCACCTTGCCCTGTGCCGCGGTCACGGCCTGGCAGGCGCTGTTCGAGCGTGGCCGGCCCCTGGCGGCCGGCGAGACCTTGCTGGTGCAGGGCACCGGCGGTGTAGCGCTCTTTGCCTTGCAACTGGGTGTGGCCCAGGGGGCTCGGGTGATCCTGCTGTCGTCTTCCGACGCCAAGCTCGAACGGGCCCGGGCGCTGGGCGCCTGGGGGCTGATCAACTACCGTGAGCGGCCGGACTGGGATGCCGAGGTGCTGCGCCTGACCGAGGGGGTCGGGGCGCAGCACATCCTGGAGCTGGGCGGCGCGCAGACCTTCCAGCGTTCGCTCAATTGCCTGGCCTATGGCGGTCGGCTGGCCCAGATCGGGGTGTTGAGTGGGGGCGTCGCCCGGCCGGACCTGGGGCGGCTGCAGCGCCTGAATGGGTCGCTGGAAGGCATAGTGGTCGGCTCGCGGGCGCACCTGCAGCGGCTGGTGGCTTACCTGGAGCTGCATAGGATCGAGCCGGTGATCGATCAGGTATTTCACCTCGACGAGGTCGAGCAGGCCTACGCCCACCTGGCCTCTGGCCGGCACTTCGGCAAGGTAGCGATCCGTATTTAGTCGATCAGCAGGGGTTCGCCCGACCGCCCGTAGGATGGGTTGAGCGAAGCGATACCCATCGAGCGGCGCTTGCGGCACATCCTGGGTTGCGCCCTTGCCGCTCAGCGTACCTGCACCACCACCTTGCCGACCGCCTTGCGCTGGCCGAGGGCGTTGATCGCCTCGGCGGCCTGCTCCAGGGCGAACACCTGGGAGACCAGGGGCTTGAGCTTGCCTTCGGCGTGCCAGGCGAACAACTGCTGGAAGTTGGCGGCGTTGTCCGTGGGTTGGCGCTGGGCGAAGGCGCCCCAGAACACCCCGACCACGGCGGCACCCTTGAGCAGGGTCAGGTTGACTGGCAGCTCGGGAATGCGCCCGCTGGCGAAGCCTACCACCAGCAGTCGGCCGTTCCAGGCAATGGCGCGGATGGCCTGGTCGAACAGGTCGCCGCCGACCGGATCGTAGATCACGTCGGCACCCAGGCCATCGGTCAGGCGCTTGATCTCGTCCTTCAGGCTGGTTTCGCTGTAGTTGATCAGCTCGTCGGCGCCGGCGGCCTTGGCCACGGCCAGTTTCTCGGCGCTGCTGGCCGCGGCTATGACCCGCGCACCCATGGCCTTGCCGATTTCCACCGCGGCCAGGCCCACGCCGCCGGAGGCACCGAGCACCAGCAGGGTTTCGCCCGGCTGCAGGTTGGCGCGCTGTTTCAGGGCGTGCATCGAGGTGCCGTAGGTCATGCCGAAGGCGGCGGCGACGGTGAAGTCCATGGCGGCGGGAATCGGCAGCACATTGTAGCCGGGCACCGCGACCTGCTCGGCGAAACTGCCCCAGCCGGTCAGGGCCATGACCCGGTCGCCGACCTTGAGGTGGCTGACCTTTTCGCCCACGGCGCTGACCACGCCGGCGGCTTCACCGCCCGGAGAGAAGGGAAAGGGCGGCTTGAACTGGTATTTGCCCTCGATGATCAGGGTGTCGGGGAAGTTGACGCCAGCGGCATGCACGTCCAGCAGCACTTCGTTCTTTTTCGCGACGGGGCTGGCCACTTCTTCCAGCACCAGGGTTTCGGCGGGGCCGAAGGCTTTGCACAGCACGGCTTTCATCGGACTCTTCCTCTGCAGGGTATGGGGTTGCAGTGTAGGGGCGAGGGGCGTTCGGTCAACGAGCATGGCCTGGCCTGATGGTGCAGCATAAGCATTAGGCTTGGGCTGCGACGCGGCTATGGCTATGCTAGGGCATGCCGTGCGACACGAATGCTCCTGTCGTCGACCTGTCGAGGAAGTACCCTGTGAAAGTCTGGATTGCATTGCTGCTGGCCCTGTCACTGCCCCTGGCCGCCCTGGCCAACGAGGAAGAAAAGAAGGAAGGCGAGGCGGCCGTGCCCGCCGTGGCCTATATCAGCCTGGTGCCCGCCTTGGTGGGCAATTTCGGTACGGGCCCCAAGCTGAAGTTCTACAAGGCGGATATCGCCCTGCGGGTCACCGGGACCGAGGCCGAGGAGCGGGTCAAGCATCATGAGCCCTTGATCCGCAACCAACTGGTGATGCTGTTTTCCCAGCAGACCGACGAGACCATGGGCACTCCCGGGGCCAAGGAAACCTTGCGCCAAGAGGCGCTCAAGCAGGTGCAGGCGGTACTCACCCAGGAAGAGGGCAAGCCCCTGGTGGATGATCTGCTGTTCAATAACCTGATCATCCAGTAGCAGGCTATTGAAAAACTACCCGCGTTGCCGATACGGCGTTAAAAACAGGCTCGGGATGCTCATTTACACCTCGTAAACTCGTATGCGAGCCCAGTGCGCTCCCTCGCCTGTTTTTGTGGGGCCGCCGAGGCCTTGTCTCGGCTGCCTCGCCTACGTTTTTCAAGGGCCTGGTAGCGGCCCTGCTCTAGATTCGGTCCCCGGATGGGGGCTGATAGGAGCGGCCGGGGCCTCAGTCCGCGTCTTGTCGCGGCGGGTCGTCCGGCGCGGACCAGTCCGCGGGGGCGTCCTGGGCGGACCAGGCGCAGGTCTGGTTGCGTCCTTCATGCTTGGCCCGATACAACGCCTGATCGCTGTGGGCGACCAGGGCATCCGGGTGGCTGTCCTGCTTGGGGTCCGAGGTGGCCAGGCCAATGCTCAGGGTCAGGCGTCCCAGCGGGCTGCCCGGGTGTTCCAGCTTCAGTTCGGCGAGCAACTGGTGGATGCGCGCCGCCAGGTGTTCGGCGCCCTCGCGACGGGTGCCGGGCAGGATAATGGCGAACTCCTCACCGCCGTAGCGGCAGGTCTGATCCCCTTCGCGCTGCAGACAGTCCTGCAAGAGCTTACCCACGCGGCGCAAGGCATCATCGCCGGCCAGGTGGCCGAGCAGGTCGTTGTAGGCCTTGAAGTGGTCGACATCGAGCATCAGCAGCGCCAGGGGCGCGCCGATACGCCGCGACCGGCGCCATTCGGCGTGCAACTGCTGGTCGAAGAAGCGCCGGTTGAACAGCCCGGTCAGGCCATCCTGCTGGGACAGGCGCTGCAGTTGCGCTTCCAGCAGCAGGCGTTCGTTGTTGTCGCGGGAAACGCCGATCAGGTATTCATGGTCGTTGAGGGTCATCAGCTGCGCGCTGATTTCCGCCGGTTGGCAACTGCCGTCGGCGCGGCGCATCTCGCGTTGGAAGATTTTCGACAGGTTGTGCCGGTGGGCCTGGCGGACTTGTTCGAGCCAGGCGTGGAAGCCGGGCAGCAACTGCTCGGGATCGGCTTTCAGGCGTTCGGCGAACTCCTCGGCACTGAGCCCCAGACCGCGGTAGGTGGCGTGGTTCATGTGCAGGATGTCGCGGCTCTGGGGGTCGAGGATAAACAGGCCATCACGGCTGCCGTCGGTCAGGTCGAGCACCAGTTGCAGGCGTTCACTGCTGTCGCGCAGGCGCTGTTCGATCTGCTCGCGCTGGCTGACCTCCTGGTTCAGGCGCCGGTTGCTGGCTTGCAACGCGGCGGCGCGGCGGGTGTTTTCCAGGGCCAGGGCCAGGGCCGCGACCAACAGCAGGCTGATGGCCAGGCTGGCGCCGAGGACGAACTGGGGCAAGGGGCTGTCCAGCTCCTCGACCAGTTGTCTCGTGGGGGTCAGTTGCAGGGCGAAATGCTGGTTGTTCAGCAGATGCAAGGGCACCTGGGCTTGCAGCGCGGCCAGGCTGTCGGGCCGCTCGCGGCTGTATAACGGCAGTCCGAATTCCAGCAGGCGGACGCCGAACGCTTCGCTCTCGAGGGTGCCGAGCAGCGCATCCATCAAACCTTCGACGCGAAACACCCCTTGCAGGAAGCCGTCGAAGGTCGTTCGTCCTCGGCTGTCGAGAATATAAAGCGGCGTGTAGAGGATAAAGCCCCGTCCGCCCTGGAGCAGCTCGAAGCTGTTGGTGAAATGCGGTTGGCCGCTGCCCTTGGCCTGCATGGCCAGGCTGTAATTGGGGTGTGCCGGGCTCAGGCGAAAGCCTTGGGCGGCTTCATTGCCCTGCAGGGGCAGCAGCCAGCGAATATTCAGGTCCGCATCGGCCCATTGGATGGCCTGATAGCCGGGAAACTGCGCCAGGCTGAAACGGGTATCGAGTTCCCACTCGTCCCGGGGCAGGCGTCCATGATGGTTCCATTGGTGGGCCATGCGGCGCAGGTCGTCGACCTGGCTTTTGAGGTTGTTTTCCAATTGCCGGGCCAGGGTCCGGGCCTGATACGCGACCCGGTCGCGCACCCGCTCCTGCTGGGTCTGCTCGAGCTGCTGCCAAAGTGCCAGGCTGGCACCGCACAACCCCATCCCCAGCAGAGCGAGGGCCAGGCGAGCGGGCCAAATAGAAGGTGTGCGCGGCATGAAGTCATCCCATGGGATTGCCCTTCTCTCATAGCACAGCGCCCGGCCCAGCTCAACGCAGCGCGAGCACCGCGACCCACTGCGCCGCGTCGACCGGCATCACCGAGAGTCGGCTGGCCTTTTGCACCAGGGCCAGTGCGGCCAGTGCCGGTGCGGTTTTCAGTCGGCTCAGGGGAATCAGCTGGCTG
>DATDTH010000285.1:0-2530 GCA_035290985.1 Pseudomonas sp.
CTCGCACCAGAATCTATGGCTGGGCTTGCAGAAGGGCTTCGAGGCAAACGCCGCCGCCCACGACAAACTGCTGTTCGTCGGCGGCCTGGGGCATCTGCTCGAGGACCTCTCGGTGCCGGCCCATGTGGTACCGGTCTACCATGGCCCGACCGTCGTCGAGTACCTGGGCCCCGAGCGACTCGAACCCCTGGTCGCCTATATGCAGCCCCAGGGCCTGAGCATTTCCGACCGAATCGACGCTTACCCGCCCGATATCCCGCGCCTGCAATCGGCCTTCACGGCGGGACCCTGTACGGTCGATGCCGGGCACTCCTTGGAGTCGCTGCGCCTGGCCACCGCCCGCGCCACCCTGGCGCTGCTGGCCCGCGAGGTGCCCGATTGTCCTGGGGTGCGCTGGCAGGCCTTCTGGCTCGAACCCGAGGCCGGGGAGTACTTTGGGCGCTACAATGTGAAGGTGGCGGGGGGGACGGGGCAGAGTCCACTGTTCGGCGACCCGGGCACCTTGCAGGGAGCACAGGGTCAAGGCTGTGCCTTCGCGCCCATCGCCGAGGATGAGCGTTACCGCGACTTTGTCTTCGCCCTACATCAAACGGCCATCGCGGCCGACCTGCAACTGCTGGCCTGGGCGCAGCGGAATATCAACTAGGGCTCGGCAACAGGAGCTCTTGCGCCGGCACCGGGCGGCCGAACAGGTAACCCTGGCCAAGGGTGCAGCCCAGTTCACGTAGCAGTTGCGCCTGGGCCGGCTCCTCGATGCCTTCGGCCAATACCCGCAGGCCCAGGCTGTGGCCGAGGGCGATCACCGCCCGGGCGATCGCCACGTCGTCCTGATCCTGGGGCATGCCGCGCACGAAACTCTGATCCAGCTTGAGCTTGTGCACCGGCATGCGCTTGAGCCGGCTCAGGGAGGAGTAGCCGGTGCCGAAATCATCGATGGCCAGGCGCACGCCCAGGGCCCGCAGGCGTTCGAGCAGGGCCTGGGCCGCATCGGGGTCGTCCATCACCGCGCTTTCGGTGATCTCCAGCTCCAGGAAGGCCGGATCCAGTCCGGTCGCGGCCAGTACCCGGGCGACCCGCAGATCCAGCTCTCCGCGGCCGAACAGCCGGCTGGACACATTCACCGCGACGAATTGCAGGTGATGCCCCGCCGCCTGCCAGGCGCACATCTGCCGGCACGCGTGCTCCAGCACCCAGGCGTCTATGGCATGGATCAGGCCGCTCTCCTCGGCGATGGTAATGAACTCGCCGGGCGGCACCAGGCCGCGCTCCGGGTGCTGCCAGCGCACCAGGGCCTCGACCCCGATCATCCGGCCACTGAACAGCTCATGGACGGGCTGGTAGTAGGTGCGCAACTGGTCCTGCTCCAGGGCCTGGCGCAGGGCTGCGGTCAGCTCCACGCACTGGCGCGCGAGGACGGTCATTTCCTGGCTATAGAAAGCATAGGCGTCGCGCCCACTCTGCTTGACCTTGGACAGCGCCGAGTCGGCATTGCGCAGCATCTGCTCGACCGTCTGCGCGTCGCCGGGGTAGAGGCTGATGCCCTGGCTGACCTCGACCACCAGGTCCTGGCCGTCGAGGTGGAAGGGCTGGCGCATGCTGACCTGTAGCTGCTCGGCCAGGGTCGCGGCTTTTTCCGGCTGCAGGCAGTCCTCGTAAAGCAGGCCGAACTCATCGCCGCCCAGGCGCGCCAGGGTCATGCCCGCCTGCAATTGCGCCTGCAGGCGTTCGCCGACCTGCTTCAACAGCTGGTCGCCGATGCTGTGGCCGAGGCTGTCGTTGATATGCCGGAAGTGATCGAGGTCGATCAGCAGGACGGCAACCCCCTGCTTGTCGCGATTGCCGCGTTCCAGGGCCTGCTCGACCCGCTCGATGAACAGCAGGCGGTTGGGCAGGTCGCTCAGCGGGTCGTGGTGCGCCAGGTAGTCCAGCTCGTGCTGGGAACGCTTGATCGCGCTGATGTCGGAAAACACGGCGACATAGTTGCTCAGCCGACCGGATTCGTCGTGGATGGCGCGGATGCATTGCCATTGCGGGAAAATCTCGTTGTCCTTGCGCCGGTTCCAGATCTCGCCACTCCAGGCCCCGTGTTCCTGCAGCGCTTGCCAGAGCTCATGGTAGAAGGCCACGTCGTGGCGGCCGGATTTGAGCAGCGAGGGTGTCTGCCCCAGCACCTCGTCGGGCGAGTAGCCGGTGATGCGGCTGAAGGCCGGGTTGATATGGGTGATGTGCATCTGGGCATCGGTGATCAGCACGCCTTCCTGGGTCGACTCGAATACCGCTGCGGCCTGGCGCAGGCGCTCTTCGGCGATCCGTTGCTGGGTGATGTCGCGGCAGGTGCCGATCATCCGATAAGCCTTGCCCTGGCCATCGCAGAGGGCGCGTCCACGGGCGTGCACCCAGCGGTAGCTGCCGTCGCGGTGGCGCAGGCGGTAGCTGTTCTCGTAATCCTGGGAGGTGTGGCTGTCGAGCAGTGCCGCCACCCGGGCGAGCACCTGTTCGCGGTCGTCCGGGTGCAGGTGCTCGGCCCAGA
>DATDTH010000286.1:0-2788 GCA_035290985.1 Pseudomonas sp.
GTGTCGCCGATAGGCGAGGCGTTGCCGATATTGCCACCCAGGGTGCCCTGGTTGCGGATCTGCAGGGAGGCGAAGCGGTGCAGCAGTTCGCCGAAATCCGGGTACTCGCCGCTCAGGGCCTCGACGCAGTCGGTCAGGGCGGTGGCCGCGCCTATTTCCAAACGGTCGTCGAAGCGCTCGATGCGTTTCATTTCCGCCACGTTGCCGATGTAGATCATCACCGGCAGGGCACGGTGGAACTGGGTGACTTCCAGCGCCAGGTCGGTGCCGCCGGCCAGCAGGCGGGCTTCCGGGTGAGAGCTGTAGAGCTCGGCCAGGTCGCCGATGGTCAGGGGCACCATGCAGCGCTTGTCGCCGCTGTTGAGCTCGGCGATGGTCGTGGGCGCGATGCCGTTGAGCTGGGCGATGGTTTCGGCTTCACGGGCATCGAACTGGTCCGGCCTGGACTGGCAGCAGGCCTGTTCGGCGGCGTCGAGAATCGGCCGGTAGCCGGTGCAGCGACAGAGGTTGCCGGCCAGGGCTTCGTGGACCTGGGCCTTGTCGTGGCCTTCGCTGTTCTTCTGCAGGGCGAACAGCGACATGACGAAACCGGGGGTGCAGAAGCCGCATTGCGAGCCGTGACAGTCGACCATGGCCTGCTGCACGCTGTGCAACTGGCCCTGGTGCTTGAGGTCCTCGACCGTGATCAGCTGCTTGCCGTGCAGGGACGCGACGAAGGTCAGGCAGGCGTTGAGCGTGCGGTAGCGGATGTGTTGCTCGCCGCGGGTGTCGGCTTCCAGCTCGCCGACCACCACTGTGCAGGCACCGCAGTCGCCCGAGGCGCAGCCTTCCTTGGTGCCCGGTTTGCCAGCGTGCGCGCGCAGGTAGTCGAGCACTGTGACATTGGGGTCAAGAGTGAGCTCGCTGCGCAACTCTCGATTGAGTAAAAACTGGATCACGAATGACCTCCAGGCACTTTTATTGTTTTTGAACATTGCTGGCGATCAAATTTAGGGTTAGTTGACTTTCGGGTCAACAAATATTTGACCCGGCGGTCATATAACTTCGCGCTCGCCAACAGTACTGCCCGATTTCTGTTCAATACGCCCCTGTCCTTTGCCGGTCAATCGCTTCGACGAAGCGCTCCTGTCGGGCAGGCGCAGCCGGCGAATCCTGATGCTTCGGTGAGATGGCGCCAGCGCCGGGCGTGCTCCATAATGGTAAAAATGGATACAAACAATTCGGTTTCAGCCATGCCCCAACCTTTTCGGATCGGTCTGCTGCTCTTCCCGGGCTGCATGCCCGCCGGCCTGCTGGCGTTCGCCGATCTGCTGCACGCCGCGAATCGCCGCGCGGGGCGCAGGCTTTTCGAAACCACCTATGTCGCGCTGCGGGCGGGGGCCGTCGAATGCGCCCATGGCCTGAGCCTACAGGCCGCCGGCTCGCTGCAGGACGGTGGATACGATGCCGTGCTGCTCCCCGGTTTCTGGGCCGAATCGGCCCAGCAGGTGGAGGCCATGCTGACGGCCAATGGGCCATTGGTGGCGGCCTTGGCGAAGCGGGCGAAAGGCAGCCAGCTCTGGAGCTATTGCACCGGCGTGTGCCTGCTGGCCGCCAGCGGCCGGCTGAACGGCCAGGCGGCGACCGTGACCTGGTGGCTGGCGGAGAGCCTGGTGCAGCGGTTCAAGACGGTCCGCTGGCAAACCGAGCATGACTGCATCTTCAACGCGGGCACCGCGACGGCTTCCGGGGTGAACGGCTACCTGCCCATTGCCCAGGCGCTGATCGAGCGGCATATCAGTCCCGAAGCCTTTCGCGACCTGATCCGGCTGATGGTGCTCCCGCGTCCCGCCCAGACCCACAGCGCCTTCCGGGCGATGAGTCGGATCGAGCAACCCGATAGGTTGCTGCGACGCTTGCATGGCCTGGTCGAGCAACTGCCGGCCGAACAGATCCGGGTGCAGCGCCTGGCGGAACAGCTCGGCATGTCGGAGCGCACCCTGGCGCGCAAGGTGAGCAGCGAAACCGGTTTCACCGTGGCCGCCTATGCCCGTTGCATCAAATTGAACCAGGCCAGCGAGCGGCTGATCCTCACCTCCACACCGGTCAGCACCATAAGCAGCGAGCTGGGCTTCAGCAGCGACTCCAATATGCGTCGCATGTTCAAGGAACTGACCGCCCTGACGCCCCTGGAGTACCGGCAGAAATACGGGCGCTACTGACAGCTCAGTCCTCCTGGGGCACCACCCAGAACAGCTGCACGCCGCCATCGTCCCGGTGGGCCAGGGTCACATTGTCGGTCTCTTCGATCTCGGCGAGCAGCTGTGCCCAGTCCTCGGGGGACTCGTCTTCGCCCCGGATCAGCAGGGCGGACTTGGCCTTCTGCGCCGACTGCGAGTTGATGATCTTCTGCACCCGTATGGCCAGCAGTTCGTAGGGGCTGGGTAGCTTGGGTGTGGCGGGCTTGGCTTTGGCCATGGGAATCACCTGTTAGCTGTATATAGATACAGTATTTTGCCAGGCTAAGCGCCGCAAGGCGAGCGCTTCGAGCGACGCCTGGCGGGTGCGCGGCAACCGGGCGCTCGACAAGCTGAACCGCTGTTCTTGGGCGGCCTCGAATAGTCGACAGATCAGTCCCGGCCTGGAGAGAGGAGGTGCCTATGACCAGCGAAACCCAGGGCCCGCACGAGCAGGACCCCGATGACATTCCTTATATCAACGACCCCGGTAACGAAGATCCGGGCTCGGGTATGGAGGATGAACCCGAGGCCTTGCCCGATGATCCCGATATCGCCGGCGATGACGGTTC
>DATDTH010000287.1:0-3299 GCA_035290985.1 Pseudomonas sp.
CTCCCGCGCCTGGCGCTCGGCCTCGATGAACAGGGTCTGATAGCGGCGCTCGCCCTCCTGCAGCGCGGCCGCCGTCCGCCTCTGGCCGGAGAGGTCCCGGCTCACGGTAGCCACTGCCGCGGGCTGGCCGGTGCGCGCGTCGCGCACCAGGAACACGCTCATCTGCACGGGGATGGACGCGCCGCTGCCAAAGTGCCGGAATTGATACTCCCCTTCCCAGTGGCCGGTCTGCAGCACTTCGGGCAGGATGCGCTCGCGGAAATCCGGCCGCAGCGCCGAAGGCAGGAAGTCGAATAACTGCTGATCCGGTTCGGGGCCGTCCGCGCCCAAGCCCACCAGGCCGCGCCCGGCGCGGTTAACGAACAGCAGGCGGCCCTGCAGGTCGGCCATGCCCATGAAGTCCGTGCTGTATTCGATCAGCGCCTGATAGACTCCCAGATCGCCGGGCAGCGCGCGCGACCTCGGCCGTTTGGGGCGGGGGCTGGAGCGAGAGCGGGAGGAGACAGTTTTCCGGGGCATGCCGGTCAATCGCTGAACAGCGGCGGGAGTCTTGCCTGCCAATATTAGCCCCACCAGGCCGGAAGTCAATGCGCCCGCGTATAATGGGTGCATGTCACATTGGATACTGCTGGCGAAATCAGGCCGGTGCGGCGAGCGACATAAAGGTATGCGAGAATAGGCGGCACTCCGCTCAGCGACGAACAGGAGGCCGCCATGTCTCTTCGCCCAGCAAGCTTCGAACCCGTGCCCGCCGAGACGGCACGAGTAGCACAGGCTGCGTTCCCAGGCGGGAACATTTATATGCGGATGCGCGACGAACTCGGGCAGTTGTACGCCGACGAGGAGTTTGCCGGGCTGTTTGCCGTACGCGGTCAACCGGCCGAAGCGCCCTGGCGACTGGCGCTGGTGTCGATCATGCAATTCCTGGAGGGTTTGTCGGATCGCCAAGCGGCCGACTCGGTCCGCAGCCGGATCGACTGGAAGTATGCGCTCGGGCTGGCGTTGGATGATCCAGGCTTTGATGCCTCGGTGCTGAGTGAGTTTCGCACCCGCTTGGTCGTCGGGCAGGCGGAAGCACAGTTGTTGGAGAAGTTGCTGACGGTCTTCAAAGCCAAGGGTTGGCTGAAGGCTCGGGGACGGCAGCGGACCGATGCCACGCATGTGCTGGCGGCGGTGCGCAAACTGAGCTTGCTGGTGACGGTGGGCGAGACGCTGCGCTACGTGCTCAATCAACTGGCGGAGAGCGAGCCAGCGTGGCTGGCGCCGCATCTGCGGTCCGAGTGGCGTGACCGCTATGGGTCGCGGCTGGATGAAGGCCGGCTGCCCAAAGAGATCGCCGAGCGGCAGGCCCTGGCCGAGATGATTGGCCGGGACGGGCTGCAGTTGTGGCAGGCCCTGCAGGCGCCCGAGACCCCGGAGCGGGTGCGCCGACACCCGGTGGTGGAAGTGCTGCGGCGGGTCTGGACCCAGCAGTTCGATTTCAGCGACGAGAGGGTGCGCTGGCGGAGTGTGGACGACATGCCGCCTGCGGCCCAATTGATCAACTCGCCTTACGACGTCGAAGCCCACGTGGGCAAGAAACGCGAGACGAGTTGGTCGGGCTACAAAGTGCACTTCACCGAAACCTGTGACGACGATCAGCCCCGGCTGATCACCCATGTCCTGACCACCCCGGCTACGACGAATGACTGCCTGGTGCCAGGCACGATTCACGCCGATCTGGCCCGACAGGACCTGCTGCCGGCCGAACATCTGCTGGACGCCGGCTACGTCGAAGGCGCACTGATCGCCAGCGGCCGCGACACGTATGGTCTGGACATCGTCGGGCCAGCCCCCTCCAGCCCGAGTTGGCAGGCCAAAGCCCAAGCCGGCTTCGACGTCAGTTGCTTTAGCATCGACTGGGATCAGCAGCGGGTGACCTGCCCGGCGGGACAGACCAGTGTCAAATGGTCGCACACGCATGATTGGCATGCCAAGCCGATTATCAATATCCGCTTCCCCGCCCGGGCGTGTCGCGCCTGTGCTCAGCATACTCAATGCACCAAGAGCGCCGGCGCCCGCCATTTGACCTTGCGGCCGCGCGCCTCGCATGAAGCCTTGCAGGCGGCTCGCCAACGCCAGAAGACCCCCGAGTTCCGAGCTCGCTACAAACGCCGGGCAGGTATCGAGGGCACCTTCACGCAAGCCGACCGACTGTGTGGCTTGCGACGCTCACGCTATGTCGGCCTCGCCAAAACCCACCTCCAGCATGTCTTCACTGCTGTGGCGCTTAACCTGCGCCGACTCTTTGCCTGGCTGGAAGGTGACCCGCTGGCCCGGACCCGCGTTGCACCTTTTGTGAAGCTTATGCCTGCTGCCACCTGATGCTAGAGCATTTCGCCAGCAGTATCCAGACTGACATGCACCCCTCCGAGGGCGAGATTGGGCATTCTGGAGAAAATCGCGTAAAATTAGCCGGGCGGTGAGGTTCTGCACGTGATTCACACCCGCCGAATCGGAATCTTGCTCTGGAGGAACGATCTTGCGCCGCTACCTGTCCACCATCATCGTGCTCCTGGCCCTGCTGGCCGTCGGCGGACTCATACTCTACAGCAACTACACCTCCGAACTGCCGCGGCCGCTGTTTGGCTACCCTCTGACACCGTTAAGCTCAAATCCCACTGAAGCCCAGACCCAGGCCCTGATTCTGGTAGTGGGGGGCGGGGTCCTGGTCGGCGCTGTCGTGGGCACGGGCGCGGCCCTGGCCATCGCCGCCGGGCGTTACATCGCCTTCGAACGCTCGCGCCCGGCCGCGGCCGCAGTTCCGGCGACCGCCAAGGCCGAGCCGCGCACGGGTGAACCGGCGCAGGTGCCGCTCTCGGACCAGCGTTCACTGGCCATTTTCTGGGTCACCGTGATCCTGCTTTTCGGCGCGTTCATGCTGATCCGCAACTGGGGCACCGAGTTCGGCTACTTTCCCATGGCCGAACTGGCCATGATTGAACTGTTCCGGCTGCCCGGACAGCACATTAACGGCCTGCCGGCTTTCGTGGCCGGCCCCGGCGACATGCTCACGGCCATGCATCTGCTGATTGCGGTGTTGGGCATGGCTATGGTCGGCACGGCGGTTACCGGTGCGGTTCTCGCTTTTGGCACGGTCCGTATTGCTCACACCCTCAAAGTGGCCGACCGGATGCCTCGGACGAGGCTGGACCGGATGCTGGCCCCGCTGCTGTACCTGGGCAAACCGCCGGCCGAAGTGATGGGCGCGGCCGCTCCGGCCCGGCCTCGACCGCTGGTCGAGCGCATTCTGCTTGGCC
>DATDTH010000288.1:0-4929 GCA_035290985.1 Pseudomonas sp.
TATCGACCCTCGAGCAGCAGGGCGCCGCCGCCCTGTTCGGCGAGCCGGCCTTGCAACTGGACGACATCCTGCGGCCGGATGCCGATGGCCGCGGGCGTATCCACCTGCTCGACGCCAGTCGCCTGGTGCATGAGGCGCCCAAGGTCTATGCGACCTTTCTGCTCTGGCTGCTGGCCGAACTCTTCGAACAACTGCCGGAGCGCGGCGATGCCGAAAAACCACTGCTGGCCCTGTTCTTCGACGAGGCCCACCTGTTGTTCAGCGACACGCCCAAGGTCCTGCAGGAGCGCCTGGAGCAGGTGGTGCGGCTGATCCGCTCGAAAGGGGTTGGGGTCTATTTCGTGACCCAGTCGCCCGGTGATCTGCCGGATGATGTGCTGGCGCAACTGGGGTTGCGGATCCAGCATGGCTTGCGCGCCTTCACCACCAGGGAGCAGAAATCCCTGCGGGCGGTCGCCGAGGGGTTTCGTCCAAACCCCGAGATCGATGCCCTGCAGGTGCTGACCGAATTGGGGATAGGCGAGGCGCTGGTCGGTACCCTGGAAGAGCGCGGTACGCCGGCCATGGTGCGGCGCGTGGCCATAGCGCCGCCGCAATCGCGGATCGGGCCGCTGAGCGAGACCGAGCGTGCGGCCTTGATTCGTCAGTCACCCCAGGCCGGGCGCTACGACAAGGCGGTCGATCGCGAGTCCGCCTATGAGATGCTGAGTGCCCGGCAGGCGACCTCGGAAGTGCCCGCGGCGCAGGTGCCCGGTAAAGCAGCCAAGGCCGAACCGGGGTTGGCCGATGCGGCCGGTGACTTTCTCGGCAGTCTGGCAGGACAGGTCATGAAGACCGCGGTGCGCCAGGCGGCCAACCAGTTGGGCCGGCAACTGGTACGCGGCCTGCTGGGCTCGCTGCTGGGTGGCAAGCGGCGCTGAGCTCCGGGGGGGGGCTTGTCTCGGCTGCCTCGTCTGGATTTTTCTCGCATCCTGCATTTCCGCGCGACTGGAAGGAGGAAACAGGGCGCCCAGAAACAAGAAAACCGGCTCAAGGGCCGGTTTCTCTGGGCTTCCGCTGCATGCAGGAGCATGTCGGAATATAAGACTGGAGCGGGCGAAGGGAATCGAACCCTCGTTATCAGCTTGGGAAGCTGGAGTAATGCCATTATACGACGCCCGCTTGAGCGGCTGCCTTTGTACCAGAACTCGCCGTCAAGGTGAAGTCCGATCTGCGGATCGGCTGGTTTTTCAACGTGCTGGTGCTGTTTTCGGCAGGGCTAAGCTTGGGCTTCAGGTTGCTCAGGTTGTTGTCGTGGCAGCCAGATGCGGAAACGGGTGCCTTGGCCGGGCTGGCTGAACACCTCGATACGGCCATGGTGCTTCTGCACGATGTTATAGGACAGGGACAGCCCCAGGCCGGTGCCCTTGCCCACCGGCTTGGTGGTGAAGAAGGGTTCGAAGATGCGCTTGAGCACCTGGGGTTCGATACCGCGGCCGCTGTCCTCCACTTCCAGCCAGACCTGCTCGTCGAGTTGGCCGGTGCGGATGGTGATGCAACCGAAGCTGTCGATGGCATGGGCGGCATTGATCAACAGGTTCATCATCACCTGGTTGATCTGTGACGCGATGCATTCCACGTCGGGCAGGTCGCCGTACTCCTTGATGATCTCGGCTTTGTACTTCAGTTCGTTGTTGACCACGTTGAGGGTGGTGTCGATGCCCAGGTGCAGATCGGCCTTGCGAAACTCGTCTTCGTCGATATGGGAAAAATCCTTGAGGGCCATGATGATCTTCTTGACCCGCTGGATGCCGTCTTCGGACTCGCTCAGCAGGGCCTTGATGTCGGTGCGCAGGTAGTCGTATTCGAGGCTCTGCTTGAGTTGGCGTAGCGACTCGAGACTGCTGTTGCCATCCAGTGCATCGATGATCTGCAGCATGTCCTGCACATAACCACTGAGGGTCTTCAGGTTGGAGGAGACGAAGCCGATCGGATTGTTGATCTCATGGGCGACCCCGGCGGCCAATTGGCCGATGGCGGCCATTTTTTCCGACTGCAACAGTTGGTGGTTGGCCTGCTCGAGCTTGAGGATCAGTTGGGTTTGCTCGTTCTGTTTGCCGACCAGAGCGCGCAAGGCATCATGCAAATAAGGGTTGCCGTTGGCGGCCGCGCTGTTGTCCAGAAGAGCCAGGCCGAAATGCCGCTGGGCCTGGGCATCGGTGAAGCTGAACATCAGGGTGCTTTGCAGCATGGGCGCATCGGCCCCGGCCTGGGGCAGCTTGACCAGGTAGGGGGTTTCCCGCCAAAGGGTGAACACCGGTTCCTCGGTATTTTTCAACTGATCGAGCATCTGCCGCAGGCGTGGCGTATCGGCCTCGGGGAAGACCTGGATCAGCGGCTGACCGAGGGCTTTTTCCAGGGGCCAACTGCTGCGCTGGTTCATGAATGCGTTCCAGTACTCGATGCGCAATTGCGCATCCAGCACGAGCATGCCAACTGGCATCTGCTCGATGGCTTGTGCGCCGAGAGGATCGCTGAATTCCAGGGTAGAGCGTTCCATAGTGGCGTCCCTTGGGCCGGAAACGAGCCGTCTGACTGATGAAGTCCAGCATAGTCGAGATGCCTTGTGACGGTGTCCGGTATTTCGGCCTGGGTTGCAGTCGAGCGGTTGGCCGGCAGTGACATGAAGTCGGCGGAGTGGTTTCTCTGCGCAAGGGTTGTGCCTTAGACTGCGCTGTCAACGAAGCAGGGAGTGCGGTTATGCCGGTTTTGCATCGGGTCACGGGATTTATGGGAGTGCTCTGTACGCTGTGTTGCTGGGGCGCTGTGACCTGCGTCCAGGCCGAACCGGCGGACGATCCCTTGCTGGCGGTTCCCGCGGCCGAGGGCGAGCCGGGGCGCGCGGCGCGCGGCGTGTTGCGCGCGCGGGATCAGGCGTTGCTGTCCAGCGAGCTGGCCGGCCGTATCCTCGAGTTACCTTTCAGTGAAGGGGAGGGTTTCACCAAGGGCGCGGTGTTGGTGCGCTTCGATTGCAGCGCCTACCAGGCGCAATTGAATGCCGCCCAGGCCGCCGGGCGGGCGGCCCGGGAAGAGCTGGCGCACAAAAAACAGTTGGCCGCGCTCAATTCCGTGGGTCGTTTCGAGGTGGCCCTGGCCGAGGCGCGTCAGGCCCAGGCCCAGGCCGAAACCCAGGTGTACCAGGTGCAGGTCAAGCGCTGCAGCATAGTCGCGCCCTTCGATGGCCAGGTGGTGCAGCGCAAGGTGCAGCCCCATGAAAGCGTGCCCGGCGGCACCCCGCTGCTGGAGGTGGTGGACAATCGCACCCTGGAGGTCCATCTGCTGGTGCCGTCGCGCTGGTTAGGAACACTCGCGCCCGGACAGGTTTTCAGCTTTACCCCCGACGAAACCGCTCGCGCGCTGACCGTCAAGGTCAAGCGCCTGGGCGCGCGGATAGACGAGGGTAGTCAGACCCTGCTGCTGATTGGCGAGCTGGTCGAGCCCGGCGCCGGGTTGCTGGCGGGCATGAGCGGCAGCGCACAGTTCGCGGCGCAGCCATGAACGCGCCTGTCGCCGGCATGCTCGAGCGCGTCTTCGCGCAGTTTCTCGAGCTGGAGCGTCAGGCCCGGGCGGCAATGGATGCCGATGCCCTGGCCTATAGCCTGGTCAACGATGGGCAGGCGCTGTTCGGCTTTCGCCATGCTGCACTGCTGATCGGCAACCGGGTGCGGGCCCTGACGGGGGTCAGTCTGGTCGAACCCCATGCGCCTTTCGTGGCGTTCGTCGAGCGCGCCTGTGGGCAGTTGCTCGAACGCCAGCGCCTGGCCCTGCCCGGGGTGGTCGAACTGCAGCAACTGGATGCCCAGACCCAGGCCGATGGGCAGGCCCTGTCCGCGGTCCAGGTGTTCTGGCTGCCCTTGTGCGACAGGTCCGGCACACCCTTCGGGGGACTCTGGCTGGCTCGTGAGCAAGCCTGGAACGAGGCTGAACAGGCGCTGTTGGTGGCCCTGGGCGACAGCTATGGTCATGCCTGGTTGGCGCTGCAGCCGCGCAAGCCCTGGCGTCAGCGTTGGCCGCGCAAGCGGGTGCTGGCCGGTCTGGGCGCGGCCGCGTTGCTGTTGCTGATCCCGGTGCGCCAATCGGTACTGGCGCCGGCCGAAGTGGTGCCGTTGGGCGGGCAGGTGGTGGCCGCGCCGCTGGACGGGGTGATCGCAGAATTCCGGGTCGAGCCCAATGCGCCGGTTGCGCAAGGCGACTTGCTGCTACGCTTCGATGCCACCAGCCTCAAGGCCCAGGCCGATGTCGCCGAGCGCACCCTGGCGGTGGCCGAGGCCGAACACCGGGCCAATGCCCAGCGCGCCTTCGCCGATGCCGAGTCTGGCGCACGCCTGGACCTGCTGGCCGCCCGGGTCGAGCAGAAGCGCGCCGAGCGCGATTACGCCCGTGACCTGTTGGCGCGCAGCGAGGTACGCGCCGAGCGCGCGGGCATCGCGGTATTCGCCGATGCCGAGCGCTGGCTGGGCAAGCCGGTGCGCACCGGCGAGCGCCTGATGGTGATCGCCGATCCGCGGCAGGGCGAGTTGCGCATCGAGCTGGCGGTGGGCGATGCCATCGACTTGCAACCCCAGGCCGCGGTGGCGCTGTTTCTCGACAGCGACCCGCTGCATCGTCATCACGCGCAACTGGAACGGGCCGCTTACGAGGCGCAACTGACCGATGCCGGGCATCTGGCTTACCGACTGGACGCACGCTTCAGCGAGGCGCCGCCGCGCATCGGCCTGCGTGGCACGGCCAAGCTGTATGGCGAACGGGTGCCCCTGCTGCTCTACCTGCTGCGCCGGCCGCTGGCCGCGCTGCGCCAGGCGGTCGGGCTCTGATGGCGCTGCCGGCGCTGCGCCCGGACCTGCAGCTCTCGGCGGCTGCCGCGGGGGTGGACGGCGCGCCCCAATGGAC
>DATDTH010000289.1:0-2098 GCA_035290985.1 Pseudomonas sp.
GAGCCAGCGCCGCGCCGACGCCATGCCGCGCCGGCCCTGGCCTTGCCAGCGTGGCTGGTTGCCGCTGGCCTGCAGCAGCGCCAGGCGTACGCGCTGGCGGTAGGCCTGGTCGAATACCAGGCTCAACAAGCCCTTGGCCTGGCTCAGGGCGCCCTGGCGCTGGGTCGAGGCCGAGGCGTCGACCAGTATCAGCCAGAGCTGCGCGGGCGCCTGGCTGCGGGGCGCATGCAGCAGGTCGGCGCGGCAGCGCGGGCGCCCCTTGAGCAGGGTCGCCAGCCAGTCGATGGCGCCGCCTTGCCCGGCGCGCGTGGCGCCCCGCCTGCCGTTGTTCAGTCTGCCGGGTCGGGCATCCGCGCCCTGGGCCGTGCGCGGGCGGATGCCTAGGGCTTTTTTGGCCAGCGTGGCGGTTCGCGCCGCTCGCCCATGGCCATGGGCCGGGCCGGCAGCTCGCCCCACTGGCCTTCACCGCTTTCCGGCTGGGCCTGTGCCGGCTGATCCGGTTCCGCCGTGCGTGGCTGCGGCGGGGGCGGCGCTGGATCGCCGCGGCGATGGCGCAGGGCGAATTCCGCCACCGCCTCTATGTCCTCGACCTCGATCGCGGGGGCGCCGCGCCAGGCGGCATGGGCACGGGCGGCGCGCAGCCAGACCAGGTCGGCGCGCAGGCCGTCGACCCCGGCGGCGAAGCAGCGTTCGGCGATGGCGTCCAGGGCCTGGTCATCCAGGGGGATGCTGGCCAGCAGTTCCCGGGCGGCCAGGCAGCGCTTCTGCAGGGCGCTCTGCTCAGTGGCCCAACGGGCGCAGAAGGCCTGCGGGTCGGCATCGAAGGCCAGGCGGCGGCGGACGATCTCGGCCCGTTCGGCCGGCAAAGGCGCGCCGCTCAGGTGCATGTTCAGGCCGAAGCGGTCGAGCAGTTGCGGGCGCAGTTCGCCTTCTTCCGGGTTCATGGTGCCGATTAGCACGAAGCGGGCGGCGTGGCGGTGGGAGATGCCGTCGCGCTCGACATGGTTGATTCCGCTGGCCGCCACATCCAGCAGCAGGTCGACCAGGTGATCGGGCAGCAGGTTGACCTCGTCCACATAGAGCACGCCGCCGTCGGCCTTGGCCAGCAGGCCGGGGCTGAACTGGGCGCGCCCCTGGCCCAGGGCGCTCTCCAGGTCCAGGGTGCCGACTATGCGCTCCTCGCTGGCGCCCAGGGGCAGGGTGACAAACTGCCCGCCCGCCAGCAGGTCGGCCAGGCCGCGGGCCAGGGTCGACTTGGCCATGCCCCGCGGCCCCTCGATCAGCACGCCGCCGATCGCCGGGTCGATGGCCGCCAGGCACAGCGCGAGCTTCAGCCCATCGGCGGCGACCACTGCGGCCAGGGGGAAGTGCAGGGTGTCGCTCATGGGCGGGCTTCCGAAAGAGTAAAAAAGAAAGAAGGTTTTTTGTTTTTAGGCTCAAGGCGCACAGGCCTGCTACTTCGCGGCGAATAGCGGCCCATCAGCCTTCCTCGCTGTCGATCAGCAGGTTTTCCAGGGCCTGGCGGTACGCGCCCGGCTGCTGCCAGAGACCGCGCTGCTGGGCTTCCAGCAGGCGTTCGGTCATGTCCTGCAAGGCGCCGGGGTTGTGCTGCTGGATAAAGGCCCGGGTCTCGGGGTCCAGCAGGTAGGCGTCGGTCAGCAGTTCGTATTGGTGATCGTCGATCAGTTCGCTGGTGGCGTCGAAGGCGCACAGGTAGTCCACAGTCGCGGCCAGCTCGAAGGCGCCCTTGTAGCCGTGGCGTTTCATCCCGGCTATCCATTTCGGGTTGGCCGCCCGGGCCCGCACCACGCGGTTCAGCTCTTCCTTGAGGGTGCGGATGCGCGGGCTGTCCGGCTGGCTGTGGTCGCCGTGGTAGCTGGCGGTAGTTTCGCCGCGCAGGGTCTCCACCGCCGCCAGCATGCCGCCCTGGAACTGGTAGTAGTCATTGGAGTCGAGGATGTCGTGTTCGCGGTTGTCCTGGTTGTGCAGCACCGCCTGCAGCCGCTCCAGGCGCTGGGCGAAACGCTCGCGGGCCGGGGTGCCGGCGTCCTGGGCGCCGTAGGCGTAACCGCCCCAGTTCAGGTAGACCTCGGCCAGG
>DATDTH010000290.1:0-6846 GCA_035290985.1 Pseudomonas sp.
CTCCCCCCTCTCTCCCATAAGAACAACGAACTCGGCGCCAGCCATCGCTGCGCGCCGGGTTTACTGCGCGCAAAAAAAAGGCGCCCTATGGAAGGCGCCCAGAGAATCAAACGATGCACAAGATCCGAGTGGCATCTGGCACGAAAGTTCAGTGCGTGCGCGTTATTTGATATGCATTGGCCATTAGCAGGCTGTGGTCTGGATCGCAGCGCAGTTCGGGCTGTGGAATTAACATGACGTGGCGTGATGCCGGTAGGCGGCGTCAGAGGGAAACGGTCGTGTTGACCGGGCAAAAGGAGCGGTGCCATGCAGGTCATCAGGGCTTATTTCCAGCGTCACGGCCATGCCCCGTTTCGGGTCGGAGAGGGGCGGATCAGCGGTTATATTTCCGCCACGCTGGGTTTGCTCAGCCTGTTGGCGGTGTTGTGTTTCCTCTTTCCCCAGTGGCTGACCACCACAGAGTTGCGGCAGATCTACACCGAGCAGTTCGCACGCAGCGCCTTGCTGGTAGGGCTGGCGCTGTCCTTTGCCCTCGGCACCCTGAATATCCTGCGCAATCGCCGCAAGCGGCTGGGGCTGACCGGGATAATCGCGTCGGGGCTGGCACTCTTTCTCGGCGGCAGCAATGTGCAGTTCGACCAGATCGGCCACACCCCCTATTCCCTCGGGCTGGACTGGTTCGTGTTGGCCTTGCTGGTCTCGGCCCTGGTGTTCATTCCCCTGGAAAAACTCTATGCCAAGGACCCGGAGCAGAACATCCTGCGGCCGCACTGGCGTACCGACCTGAGCTACTTCTTTATCAGCCATATGCTGGTGCAGTTCATCCTGATCTTCGCCACGGCGTCGTCCACCTGGCTGATCGGCTGGGCGGTTTCCAGTGACTTTCAGGACGCCGTGCGCAGCCTACCCTGGCTGGTGCAATTCCTCCTGGCGGTGTTCGTGGCGGATCTCGGTCAATACTGGCTGCACCGCCTCTACCACAGCCTACCGTGGCTCTGGCGCCTGCACGCGGTGCATCACTCCAGCACCGCGATGGACTTGCTGGCCGGCTCGCGCATCCATTTCCTGGAGATACTGCTGACCCGCAGTGCGGTGTTGTTGCCGCTGATTCTGATGGGGTTTTCCAGCGAGGCCTTGAATGCCTACGTGGTCCTGGTCGGCGTGCAGGCGGTGCTGGCCCATGCCAACGTGCGCATCCCCGCCAGTTGGCTGGACTATGTGCTGGTGCTGCCGCGCTACCACCACTGGCACCACGCCAAGGATCCGGCCTATGCCTACAAGAACTACGCGATTCACCTGCCGCTGGTGGACATGCTGTTCGGCACCTTCCTGTTGCCGAAGCGGGACTGGCCCGGCAAGTACGGCGTACTCGGCAAGGCGTTGCCCGATGGCATCCTGAACCAGCAACTCTGGTCGTTCCGGCGGAGCCCGAAGAAAGGTTGAACGCGCCAGCGGTTGGCGCTAAGGCCACTGTCAGCGCCCGGCACCGAACTGTGCCGGGACTGAGTGTTCCAACTGAGGTGGTACCCGGCATTGGCCGGGCATGAATTACCTTGGGGAGAGCCCGTCATGACGCAGTGGATCATCGCCTACAACAAGGACAACAACACCTCGACCCTGGAAATCGCCGCGCCGGAAAAACCGAGCATGGAGCAGGCGATCGCCCTGGTGCGCGCCCATGCCGAGCGCGAATACGAACTCCTGGAGCCCACGGATCAGGACGCCGGCCTGGAGGGGCCGGCCCAGGATCTGTTACAGCGGTTCGGCATCACCATCACCGGGATCGCCCAGGCGGAATGAGGCCCGGGGGGCCGCCAGCTCAGGGCACCAGGGGCAGTTCGCGCTTATGCCGGGTGTTGGCGTAGGTGCGGCTGATGATGGCGAAGGCCTCGG
Organism: Pseudomonas sp.; assembly: GCA_035290985.1. GTDB lineage: Bacteria > Pseudomonadota > Gammaproteobacteria > Pseudomonadales > Pseudomonadaceae > Aquipseudomonas. The sequence goes on from DATDTH010000290.1 coordinate 1,894, forward strand.
GGCTGACCGGCTGCTGGTGCAGGAAGGCGTCGATCTCGGCATAGGTCACGCCGTGGGCGTCTTCGTCCGGCTTGCCGGGCTTAAGTTCTTCCAGGTCGGCGGTCGGCACCTTGGCGACCAGGGCCTCGGGGGCGCCGAGTTCCTTGCCGATGGCCCGCACCTGGTGCTTCACCAGGCCGCTGAGGGGCGCCAGGTCGCAGGCGCCGTCGCCGAACTTGGTGAAAAAACCCATCACCGCCTCGGCCGCGTGGTCGGTGCCTATCACCAGGCCATTGTGGGCGTTGGCGATGGCGTACTGGGCGACCATGCGGATGCGCGCCTTGATATTGCCGGTGATGAAGTCGACGCGGGCCGGCTCCAGAGCGCCAAGGGCGCGGGTCTGGTTGACCAGGCCCTTGACCGCGTCATGGATATTGACCGTGTGCACGTCGTCGGCGTCGATGAAGTTGAGCGCCGCCTGGGCGTCCGCCTCGTCGTGCTGCTGGTGGTAGGGCAGGCGCACGGCGATGAACCGGTACGCGGCATCCCCGGTCTGTTCGCGCAGCTCCTCGATCGCCAGCTGGGCCAGGCGGCCACAGGTGGTCGAGTCGATCCCGCCGCTGATGCCCAGCACCAGGGTCTTGAGCCCGGCGTTGCGCAGGCAGTCCTGGATGAAGCGCTTGCGTGTGTCGATTTCGGCGCGCATGGCGGCCTGGTCGGCGAAGGGGGGGACGACCTTGAGGTCGGCGGCGATGGTGGCTTGCAGGCTGTCCATACTCGGCTCCTTAACCCGCTTGAGTGACGCGGAAGACATGTCTGAGGTAGGCCACGAAATTGTCGTCGTGGCATTGGGTCTTGCCTGGGGCGTCGGAAATCTTCGCCACCGGCTGACCGTTGCAGGCGGTCATTTTAATCACGATGCTCATCGGCTCGACACCGGGAATATCGCAGGTCAGGTTGGTGCCGATGCCGAAACTGAGGTTGATCCGTTCATGCAGGGCCCGGTAGAGCGCCAGGGCGTTCGGCAGGGTCAGGCCGTCGGAGAACACCAGGGTCTTGCTCATGGGGTCGATGCCGAGCTTCTGATAGTGGGCGATGGCTTTCTCCGCCCAGACCAGCGGGTCGCCGGAGTCGTGGCGCAGGCCGTCGAACAGCTTGGCGAAGTACAGGTCGAAGTCGCTCAGGAAGGCATCCATGGTGATGCAGTCGGTCAGGGCGATCCCCAGCAGGCCACGGTACTCGCGCACCCAGCAGTCCAGCGCCGCGCTCTGGCTGTCGATCAGCCGCGGGCCCAGTTGCTGGTGGGCCATCAGCCATTCGTGGGCCATGGTGCCGATGGGCTTGAGGTCGTATTCGCGGGCCAGGTGTACGTTGCTGGTGCCGACGAAACGCCCGGGAAAATCGCGCTTGAGGATGTGCACCATTTCCTCGTGGACCCGGTAGGAAAAACGCCGACGGGTGCCGAAATCGGCCAACTGGAAACCCTCGAGTTCCGCGGGGCTGGCCTCGCCCTTGAGCCAGTCGAGTTTCTGGTAGAGGCGTTCGCTGGCCTGCTCCAGCAGCACTTCACGGTAGCGGTAGCGGTTGCGCACCTCGCTGACGATGGCCAGCAGCGGCACCTCGAACAGGATCACATGCAGCCAGGGCCCGCGCAGGCGGATGCACAACTGGCCGTCTTCGATGCTGGTCTGCACGTAGCGCAGGTTGAAGCGGAACAGGCTGAGGAAACGGATGAAGTCGGCCTTCAGGAACGCAATGCGCTCGAGAAAGGACAGCTGGTCGGCGGTCACCTCGATATCGGCCAGGCGTTCGATCTGGTGGCGAATTTCGGCCAGGTAGGGGCGCAGGTCCTCGGCATTGCGGCAGCGGAACTCGAATTCGACCTCGGTGTTGGGGTAGTTGTGCAGCACCGCCTGCATCATGCTCAGTTTGTAGAAGTCGGTATCGAGCAGGTTCTGCACGATGCGATCGGCAAATACACTTTCGCCCATGCTCAATTCTCCATGGCCGCGCTAAGGGCGGCATCCAGTGCTTCCAGGTTGGCGCAGAGCAGAATGCCGGCTTCACGCAGTTCGTTGCAGGCCGATTCTGCCGTGTCCGCGGCGATGGCGCGACAGGCAGGTAAAAACAGGTACACCGCGAAGCCGGCTCGGCGCAGCTGCAGAGCGGTGGTTTTCACGCAGTAGTCCAGGGCCAGCCCGCCGACCAGCACATGGCCGACCTGGGCCTGGCGAAGAAACTCGATCACCCCGCTGCTGCGCCGTTCGGCCAGGTCGTGGTAGCAGGCGCCGAAGGGGTGCAGGTCCGGTTCTATGCCTTTCCAGACGAAAAAGTCGTAGTCCACCGGCGCCGGCAGCCCGTCGAGCAGCTCGAAACCGCGGGTGCCCGGCACGCAGTGGCTGACCCAGGTCAGGTTGGCATTGGCCAGCGGCAGGGACTGGAGCATGTTCGCGTGGTCGTCGACCACCCAGGCGGCGTGCGGGCTGTGGGCATCCTTGCTGCCGACGCGCAGCTCGGCGCGGGCGGCCAGTTGCTCGAGGGCGGGCACTATCTGCTCGCCACCGGCGACCGGCAGCTCGTCTGGGCAGAGTGGGGTGAAACCTTTTTGCGCATCGACATCGAAACTGGCGATTTTCATCGTGGCGTCCTCCTGGCGGGTCTAGTTATATATTTCACGTGATGAAATATATAGTCAACAGCCTTTTCTTTCCTCATGAGAAAAGATGAGAATTAGTCGGCATGCTGAAATATATCGCTGCCCTTGGCGCAGCCTGATGACCGACCAGGAAAATTTATGCGTTCAGCCGAAGTGCTCGCCAGCGTCGATATAGTCGCGCTGCGCCTGAATCCACAGTTCCAGCTGGAGCTGCTGCTGATTCGCCGGGCCCAGGCGCCGTTCGCCGGGCAATGGGCGTTGCCCGGGGTGCTGGTCAACGGCCTGAGCGCCGATATCAGCCTGGATGCGGCCGCCAACCGCGCCCTAGGTGGCAAGGCGCGGGTGCAGCCGGCCTACTTGGAGCAGGTGGCGACCCTGGGCAATGCCGTGCGCGATCCGCGCGGCTGGTCGCTGAGCACCTTCTACCTGGTACTGCTGGCCCCCGACACCGAGTTGGAAGGCGAGGACCTGCGCTTCGTGCCCCTGGCCGAGGTGCTGCACAGGCAGGAGCCCTTGCCGTTCGATCATGCCCAACTGGTGCAACAGGCGGCCGAGCGCCTGGCCGGCAAGGCGGTGTACAGCGCCCTGCCGCTCTACCTGCTAACCGAGCGTTTTACCGTGACCGAGGCCCTGGCGGCGTTCCAGGCCTGCATCGGCCAAGCCGTGCAGCACACCACCCTGCGCGGACGGCTGGAGCGGATGAGGGCGGAGGGCTGGATCGAGGAAACGGGCGAGAAGAACCACCCCAGGCGCGGCCGCCCGCAGCATGTGCTGCGTCACACCCCGGCCTCCCAGGAGGCCTTTATCTTCGATCGCAGCCTGCTGGCGTGAGAATAAAAATTAATCACTCTGACCCTGAGGCTGGCGTAGAGCCGTTTTGGGGCGAAACCCAGCGCTGGCCATGCTGGGTTTCGCAAGCTCTATCCATCTTTGTCGCTTTATCAGCGGCGAAGGTTTTCAGCTGCCGATTTTAGTTGCTCAATAAAATCATCTAGAGGGATGCGTGAGCCTAATTTTCCGTCTTTTCCGGGTAAGGCAATACAAAGGTTCTCACGTCCATCTTCCCTGTCGAGTAGTAATAAAAATTGATCACCAAAATACAGCTCGGCAACTAAATTCTCATATTCAGGTTCACTTAAGACAATCGTGTCCCAGTCAGGGGTTTTCATTTTTATTACCTTGGTTCAAGAAAGCCCGTAAATTTTCCATTCTGATCAAATCGTGCGCCTCGCCCATCTGGGCTTTCATGCACATCCGTTCCACCATGTCGATTGGGACGATCAGTGCGATCAGGTGAGTTCACGATACCATCCAGAATATCCTGCCCTTGTCGATTTTTATCTGCTGCAGAGCCTGTTGCAGGAGGAAAAGCGCTACCGGCTCTATCTCCATGTTTTTGACCAGCTCGCCCAGCCTTTGTCAGATCACCTCTGTCTGGGTCGTTTCCAGAAGACGGATCAGGATCTGCTCCTGCGGACTCATTGAATAACTTGTCCCCGAGATACCAGCTCAATCCGGCTCCCAGACCTGCGCCTATAACACCGCCAACAACAGTCCCCACACCAGGACATACAAATGTGCCCACTGCAGCGCCCGCTTCGGCACCGGGGGCAACTAATATGCTTTGGCCTCTCGGGTCGATATATTTAAGTGGATTTCCCAGGACATACCCATAGGTATTCAGCCCACCCGCCAAGCCGATTGGATCACTTTCGACGTATCGCCCGGTCTCCGGATCATAGTCCCGGAAGTAGTTGTAGTGCAGCGCGCTGTGGGCGTCGTACTGCTGGCCGGGGAAGCGCAGCGGGATATCGGTCGTGATGCCGTTGCCGTCGACGTCCTGGTTGGCCATGCCCACGCCGAAGGCGTCGCTGTTCCAGCTCCAGATCAGCGCCTGGTTCTGGTTACTGGCCAGGCGTGGGCTGTTCAGGTGGTCGGCGTGCAGGTAGTAGACATTGCTGCTGCTCACCGCGCCGCTGCTGTTAAAGCTCAGCTCTATGCCGGCCAGGGGCATGGCGTCCAGCCAGACCCAGTACTGGCCCTTGAGTTTTTTGCCGGTGCTGGCGCTGTACTGCTCCTGGCCCAGTAGCTGCCCGTCCGGGCCATAGAGGTAGGTCCAGCTGGCGCCGTTGGCCAGGGTCTTGAACACCCGTTGGCCCAGGGCGTTGTAGCGGTAGCTCGCCAGCAGCACGCCATTGGCGTCGCTGGTGGTACTCAGGCGACCCTGCTCGTCGTAGCTGTAGCGGCGGTTCTGGCTGTAGCGGGTGTAGTTGCCGGCCACGTCCACTTCCACGGCGTAGCTGGTGCTGCGCTGGCTC
>DATDTH010000291.1:0-4825 GCA_035290985.1 Pseudomonas sp.
GGGTCAGGGGTTAGTTGGCCACTGCGTTCTCGAAGAAGTAACCAAGGTCAGATGCGGTAATCAGCTCCTTGACCGACTCGCCCACCCGCACGCGCTGGCCACCCCGCAGGCCGATATCGCCGTCGCGTTGCGCGCCGGAAATGCGATCGCCCCACTGCGAGGTGAAGCCGAAGGTGGTGCCGCTGCGGCTGTCCGCCAGGCGGTCGCGGTAGATAAAGGACGCATGCGGGCCCCAGACTCGCGCCAGGCTGGCGGCTTGCCCTGGGCGAGCGATGTTCAACCGCGCCTCGCCCACCACAATTGCTTCCAGTTCCAGCAAATCGGCCAGGAAGGCCATCGGCACCATGCCCTCATCGCCCAGGCTGCCGTTGTAGGCCTTGACCACCTTCGGGTGGCGGCGCAACCAGGTGGAGGTGCGCCGACCCAGCACGCCGATGTTCGGGCGCATCACCACCGAATCCAGGGCATCGGTGATAACCGGGATCGGGTTGCTGTCGGCATGGCTCCATTGGCTGGAGCCAGACAGGGTGGTCTTGTTGCCGGTGGCATAACTGGCGTTGCTGAAAACGGCATTGGAGCAACGCACCTCGCGATCCAGCAGGATCAGGTTGGTGGTTTGCTCCACCGCCTTGCCCAGCGGGTTGTAGTTGGCCGGGGCGTTGTCGATATCGGCCTGCGGCACCGGCGCATCCAGGCCATGATCTTCGGTGCTGGAGGTTTCCTCGGTAGCCGAGAACTCGACACGGTTCGGTGCGGACTTACGACCGACCTTGGTGTCCGGCACGGTGAAGCCTTCGCGCAGGTCGTGCTTGAGGTACTTAAAGGACTGCACACCCACCGGCACACGTGGCAGCACCTCGTCGGCGATCAGGCGGGTGTTGCGGTAGGCAATGGCGATGGCCGTCAGGGCGGGATCCATCGGGAACGGGGCGTTACTCATGTACTGCTCCTTATACGGTGGCTGGGATCACACCCGGCACGACGTGGACGGAACCGATATCACCCACCACCCCCTCAACCTCGGCGTAGCCGATGATGTAGGTGACGGTGGCCGACGCGAGGGTGGCGGCGATGGCACGGCCTTCGGAGTCCGCAGTCAGCGGCGCACCACGGGTCACGGTGCCGCCGTACTCGACCGGCGCCAGTTGGTTACGGATGGCGTCGACGATGGCGCCCGCATCAGTCGGGATGTCGGTACTGATGCCGAGCAGCGGTGCAGCTGCACCTACGGCCTGGATGGCCACGCCATCGGCGCTGCCATGGGCAAGGATGCGGCGTTTCGCGATCGCGCCACCGGCGCGGTAGGCGTTGGTTAGGCCCGGAATGTTCATGGCTTAGTTGCCCCCTTGGGTGACGTGCTGCACGGCCTGGCTGATGCTGATATCGCGGCCAGCGGTGCGTTGCTCGGTTTGATAGGCCGTTGCCGAGTTGGCAATGGCGTTGGCGTCGCCCAGGTCGAGGTTGGCGCCGCTGGCGCGGCTCTTCTCGCCGAACTCCACCTGTTTGGGCAGGCTGCTCAGCAGCTCGCGCAGCACCGTTTCGCCGCCCTTGCTCACCTGCTGGTCGCCCTCGGCGAACTCCAGCGGCGCGGCCGGCAGGTTGAGCAGCAGCTCGACCACCGGCAGTTTCTGGCGCGGCAGCAGCTTGCCGTCGGTAACCAGCACCTCGGCGAACTCGGTGACCTCTTTGCGTTTCTCTGCGGCCTGCTGCGCGGTGATTTCCGCCTCGCGCTGGGCCACCTGGCGCTCGCGCTCGGCGAGCTGCTGTTCGCGTTCTTCAGCGGACATGGTCGACTCCTGATGGTTGGGTTGTTCGGTCGGGGCAGCAGTTGCCGCTGGCCCGGCCGGGCTGCTCACATCGGTTGGAGCAGCAGCATCCGACTCGGCCGCCAGGGCGGCAGCTGCCCCGGCGGCGTCGACATCACTGGATTCGGCAAAAGAGGTGGCGGGCAACGCATCCTGTTTTATGTCCAGGTGCCTGCGAGCGTCTTCTTCGATGGAGATCAGTTGCCAGGTGGGGATGATCTGATCGGCGCGCTCGGCGCCTTCGCGCTCGATAAAGTAGTCGCGCACCCGGCGCAGAATCTCGGTGATGCCGCCGAAGGCATAGGGCAGCTCGGCGAACTCCAGGGCCAGCGCCCCGTCATCCTCGGCAAACTCCAGCGCAGCATCGGGAATGCCCTTGATCGCTGGCGGCATGGCACCGAGGAAACCGATATGGCGCAGGTAGTGTTTGCCCGGTACCGGGTTGCCGGGCGAGTCCGGCAGGTACACCGAGGCCGAGCGCTTCTTGTACATCTTGCGGTTGGCCGCTTCGGCGAATTCCGGCACCACCTGGTGCGGTTCGGCGTAGAGCATGCCGTCGCGCATCTCCAGGCTCTTGGCCCAGCCATAGGCCGGGCCGTTCAGTTTGGGGTGACCGATAACGAGGGGGGCTTCGTGCAGGGTCGGATCGTAGGTCTCGACGATCTCCTGCAGGATGGCCTCGGTAAATTCCACCGGGCGGCCGTCGAGGGCGGTATGACGACCGGCGGGCAAAATGGGCAACGTGGCGATTGGTTTGTTCATGCCGCCATGATTGGGCGGCAGCGGGCGGGAGTCTTTTGGACGCGGCAAAAATACGAATGCGCGGAAGAAAGGCGCCGCCGGGTGGATTGCCGCGCGGGCAGGCGGGCCGATGGGCGTCCAGTGTGTTTATAAACGCCCCAGGGCGTCCATAAGGGCCCGTAACGCCACACGCTGGCACACACGGAGCGCTACGCAGCGATAAGAGGCCTTAGCGGGGCTTATAGGCGCGGGCTCAATCCAGCGTCCGTTTCAGGTGATCGAGGGCGATCAGCGTCAGTTCGTTCTCGTCTGCATCCGAAAGACCGAGAAACGGCCGTGCCGGAATATTGCCCCAGGGGATCGGCGCACCACGCTTGGTTTTGCCGAACTTGCCTTGCAGCGCGCCGAACTGATGCACGGCGCCATAGACACGGTCGGTACCCACCAGCAGGGTGGCGCCTTCGACTTGAGGAAATATCTGCCGCACCAGGTCGCCACGGCGCTGGAGCACCTTGCCCGGGTTGGGTGACTTGGTGGCGAGATAACGCGGGCTCAGGGCGGCCCAGGCCTGACCGTCTGGTCCTTGCTCGCTGCTGAAGCGGTCGCGGGTGCTGTTGACCAGCATCTCGCCGATGTCCAGCAGCAACGGTTTCGGATCGGCCAGCTGGGAAACCGCCTGGCGGATTGCAGCCAAGGCTTTGCTGCTATCGAACTCAAGCTCTACGCGAGCGCCGGCCATGGCTTATACTCCGATCACGTTGTGAGTGCCGTGACGGCCGGGAAGCCAGTTCCGGCTCGGGGGCCGTAAGGCGCCTGCACGGTGGGTGTGGCGACCACCCGCGGCATTCACAACGCCCCCTCCAGCAGCACCAGCGCTCCCGACTTCAGATCCTTACGCACATCGGCATAGTCGATCAGCGACCCGCTGCGAATGGCATTCGTACGCTCCTCGCCCTTCAAACGGTAATTGACCAATACCGCCAACTTGCCCGCCTCTCGGCGTTCGGCGGCAAACACATAGATCAGGGTATTGGAGCCCACATCCAGCAGGACGGCCTGGGGTGCCGCCAGGCTCGCCGGCAGTTGCCGTAACTCGTTTGGATTAAGCGCCTTTGGCAGGCCGGCGGCGGTCGTTGCCTTCCCCTTGCTCGTGCGCAGGGTATGCAAGATGGCGGCGTCGGCCACGCTGATGCTGGCCGTCAGCGGCACCACACCGGCGCCCTGCAGGGCGCCTACCAGGCTCGGCGACAAACTGCCCACGACCATACGGCGCCCGCGTGGCATGCCATCGGCAACCACCTCGTCGAGCATGCGCTGCCAGTCGGCCTGCAGCGCACCGGCTACGGCCGGCACCTGCAGCACCTGCTCAGCCATACGCGCCGCCGGTGCTGCAGGCAGCCGCTCGGTTTTGCCGAGGCTGTGCTGCACCTGGCGCTCCAGGGCACTGCGGCCTGGCGCATAGCCCCAACCGGGGTCAATGCCTGCGGGCACCTCGATAACGTCGCCCTTGTAATTGATCGAGCGGGTTTCCTGTGGCGGTGGCTGGTCCGGCTGGTCCTTGCCCAAGCGCTGGAGGTCACGCTCATTCAGCGCCCGCACGCGGCACTGGCAGCCCCAGCCGTTGGGCGGGTAATGGGTCTCCCACCAGGGATCGTCTGCCGCGATCACCAAGCCGTGCCAGGCTTCATGCTCGGGGCGCGGGGTGATCACCGCATCACTGTGCTCGTACATCCAGTAGGGCCGCGTGGCCTTCACCGCCTGCAGCTGCTGGTAACGACCGGCCGCGTAGCTGGTGCGCAGGTTGGTTTCGTAGATCACCCGTGAGCGCCAGGCCCGGCCGCCTTCGGGTTGCCAGCCGTAGTTGTCGAGTACTGCGGCAAAGTCCTCGCGAAAGGCCTCCAGGGTGTCGCCGTTGTCCAGGGCGCTCTGCAGCACCTGCTGGATGTCCGCCACCATATCGGCCCGGTGCGCACCGGCCACCACGAAGCTGTGGTCGTGGGCCGCACCGCGCACCGCAAAGTAGTCCACGCTCGGCAACTTGCGCCGCAGGAACTCATTCTGCTCACGAAACGACAGGCTGCCGTAGCTGGCGGGGCTGGCCATCAGCGCACCTCGTCCTCGATGTCGTTACGCCCGGCCAGATCGGCGGCAGTCAGCGCCTCGGCCATCACCGCGGCGTACTGGTCCAGGCTCAGTTGCGGCGCCAGCTCCAGCAACCCGGCCAGGATCGCGTCCAGCGAGCCGGCCTCGGCCACCAGCGCCTGCAGCTGCTCGGCCCA
>DATDTH010000292.1:0-3691 GCA_035290985.1 Pseudomonas sp.
CGCGTTGGCCAGGGCCGAGTCACCGTGGGCAAAATAGGGCCGGTGCAGACCGACGGCGCCGCGCACCGTCTTGTCGCGACCGGCGGCCAGTAGATAGACGCAGGTGCCCTGGCAGACCGCCCCGGCCGGCACCAGCGCATCGAAGCCCGCCTCCCGCAACAGGCGCCCCATGCGGATGGCTTCCGGCACGCTGCCGCCGATGCTGTCCAGCAGCATCAGCTTCTTCCCATACTTGCCGGGGTTGCCCGTGATGCCCTTCAGCAGCACTTCATAGTCGCCCGGGGCAATGTCCTCGGACACATTGACCGCCAGGATCCGGCCGACGCTCTTGTGCTGAACGGCCTGTACCTCGACCTTGGCCATCGCGGCTGCCGGGCCAAACACACAAGCGCCGACCAGGGCGACTCGAATCAGGGTACTTATCATGAATTAGCCGCGCGGAGGTCTGCAAAGCGCTGACGATACCCTGAATGCAAGCCCCGCGCGATTGGCCCGGCTAGGACAGCGCTTTTCGTTGGGCGGGTGGGGCCGCCTAGGCTAGCCGCGCAGAAAGCTGGCCCGGCAAACCACACCGCACCCACCGCGCGGCGAAACCCGCCAAACGGAGCCCGGGCCTAGCCTGGCGAATGGCGTGTTTTGCGTAGGGTGGTGTTAGTCGCGCAGAAAGCCGGTCTGGCCAACCACCTCACACCCGCCGCGCGGCGTAACCCGCCAAACGGAGCTCGAGGCCCGCCTGGCGAATGACGTGCTTTGCGTAGGGCGGTGTTAGCCGCGCAGAAAGCCGGTCTGGCCAACCACCCCGCACCCGCTGCGCGGCGTAACCCGCCAAACGCAGCCCGGCCCCCACAGACGAATGGCAGCTTTTGGTAGGGCGGTGTTAGCCGCGCAGAAAGCCGGCCCGGCAAACAACGCCGCCCTCACCGCGCGGCGTAACCCGCCAAACGCAGCCCAGGGCCTCCCCTGGTGAATGGCTTGCTTTTCGTAGGGCGGTGTTAGCCGCGCAGAAAGCTGGTCTGGCCAACAACGCCGCCCCCACCGCGCGGCGTAACCCGCCAAACGGAGCCCGAGGCTAATCGTTGGCGATGATGACCTTCAGCGCCTTCTCCTTCCCGGCATTGGCGAACACCTCGTAGGCCTGCAGAAACTGCGCAAAGGCGAACCTGTGGGTGATCAGCGCCGCGGGCTGCAAGGTGCCCGCCTGCACGGTTTTTAGCAGCATCGGCGTGGTATTGGTGTTCACCAGCCCGGTGGTCAGGGTGACGTTCTGAATCCAGAGCTTCTGCAACTGCAACTGCACGCTGCTGCCATGCACCCCGACATTGGCGATATGCCCGCCCGGGCGCACCACGCCTTGGCAGATGTCGAAGGTCTCTGGAATGCCCACCGCCTCGATCGCCACATCCACGCCGTCGCGGGTCATGCCCATGATCGCGGCTATCGCATCGGTCGTGGCGCTGTTGATCACATCGGTCGCGCCGAAACGCTTGGCCATTTCCAGCCGCCCCTCATCCACGTCCACCATGATCACCCGCGCCGGCGAATAGAACTGGGCGGTCAGCAGAGCCGCCATGCCGATCGGCCCGGAACCGACTATGACCACCGTGTCGCCGGGCTTGACCGCGCCATAGAGCACGCCGATCTCGAAGCCGGTCGGCAGAATATCGCTGAGCATCACCAGCGCCTCTTCGTCGGCACCGTCCGGAATGGGGTACAGGCTGTTGTCGGCATGGGGGATGCGCACGTACTGCGCCTGGGTGCCATCGATCAGATGGCCGAGTAACCAGCCACCGTCCTCGCAATGGGCATACATCTGCTGCTTGCAGTAATGGCACTTGCCGCAGGACGTGATGCAGGAGATCAGCACGCGATCGCCCGGTTTGAAGTTGCTGACCGCGCTGCCCACCGCCTCGATGACCCCCACCCCCTCGTGCCCGAGGATGCGCCCCGGCGTCACGGCCGGCACATCACCCTTGAGGATATGCAGGTCGGTGCCGCAGATGGTGGTTTTGACGATCCGCACCAGCGCATCGGTCGGCAGCGAAAGAACGGGAACCGGCACGCTCTCCAGGGCCTTGACCCCGGGCCCCGCGTAAACCAGCGCTTGCATGTGAGTAGGTGTGGACATGTGCATTTCCTCCGAGCAGGCCGCGTCACTGCATAAGCCTTAACCATTGCACCTAAGCCCTGGGACGGAACTGACCTCGATCAAGCTCCCCGCGTATAGGCCGCCCCTCCCCGCGAAGGAGGCAAAGCCAGGGCTGGCAGAAAACGAAGCGCGCGATCATTCAGGCTGCGACCTTTTCCCCATGCGCTGTAATAAAACCGCCTGGTGACTCTCCAATTGACGAGACTTATCAATGGAGTACAACACCATGAAATCCCCTCTACAGACACTACCCACCCTGATGCTGATCATCGTCGCCAGTGTGAGCAGCGCACAGGCTGAGAGCGGCAGCGAGCAGCTTGCCAAGTTCAGGCTGAAACAAGACACCCTCGCCGCACAGCTGACCGAGTGGAATATGGAGCAACGCCTTGCCCAGATCATTGAGGCGCAACCGACCGCATCCGGCCCGGTGAGCAAACAGCAGGCAGCGCCACCTGCGACTAAAGCACCGGCGCACTATCCGCGCCCACTTCACCGCAGCCAAAAGTGAGGACGCTCGCCTCGAGTCAAGCGACAACCGCAGCGCCCCCTCGGTGCCAGGTACCTATACTTCCCGCCATCCTAGACCTGTCGCCAGGTTGCTCTTGCCATTCAAAGGCCCGGAGATGCTTCCATGCTGTCTTTTGTCACTAGCTTGTTTGGTAAAGACTCAAGCGCTTCTCGCGTTTCTGCCGAGGCGCTGCAAGCCCTGGTCGGCAGCCTGCTGACCATGGCCTGGTTTGTGGAGGCCCGGGATCCCTACACGGGCGGACATCTGTGGCGCGTCTCGCGCTATGCCCGCCTATTGGCAGAGGCCGCGGGCCTGTCCGCGCCGGAGGTGGCGCGCGTGAGCCTTGGTGGCTTTCTTCACGACCTGGGCAAGATCGGCATAGCCGACGCCATCCTGCGCAAAACCTCGGCACTGACCGACGACGAGTATGCGATCGTGCGCACCCACCCGGAACAGGGCCTGCGCATGCTCGCCGGGCACCCGCTGGCCAGCCTGGTTCGGGAGGCCGTCTATAGCCACCATGAGCGCCCCGACGGCCAGGGTTATCCGCGCGGACTGAGCGGCGATCAGCTTCACCAGGATGCCCGCATCGTTGGACTATGCGATGCGTTCGACGCCATGACCAGCAGCCGTCCTTATCGAAAGGGAATGGACCGTGACCGGGCCCTGGCAATCATTCAGAGCCAGAGTGGCAGCCAGTTTGACCCGTTATTCAGCCGACACTTTATTGAACTGGGACGCAGTGGCGTCCTGGATCATGTCATCGGCCATTCAGATGACGGCATTCCACTGCAAGAGTGCCCCATGTGCGGCCCCACCCTGGTGCTGACCCGCGATCGACAGGCGGGCGAACACATCTACTGCCGGAACTGCACAGGCGAGTTCGAGCTAAAGCCCGAGCATGATCGACTGGTCGCCCACCCCACCGGACGGCAGGGTTCTGCCCGCGATCTGGAACCCGAGGCTGATCACGCACTGATCCGTCGGGTGGTGGCCGAAGCGGCGGCCCGCACGCCCGTGGGGCAGATGCTCATGCT
>DATDTH010000293.1:0-3294 GCA_035290985.1 Pseudomonas sp.
TCAACAGGCTGAAATCAGCGCTCAGCTCGGCCTTGGTGTTGCGCCAGGTGAAATAGCTGTAGCTCTGGGAGTAACCGATCTTGCCCAGGCGCGCCATCATCGCCGGGCGGGTGAAGGCTTCTGCGAGGAAGATCACCTCGGGGTCGCGGCCGCGGATATCGGCGATCAGCCATTCCCAGAACGGCAGGGGTTTGGTGTGCGGATTGTCGACCCGAAAGATCTTCACGCCCTCGTCCACCCAGCCCTGGACGATATCGCGCAGGGCCAGCCACAGCTCCGGCAGGGCCTGCTCGGCATAGAAGTCGACGTTGACTATGTCCTGGTATTTCTTCGGCGGGTTCTCCGCGTAACGGATGCTGCCGTCCGGGCGCCAGGAGAACCAACCCGGATGTTCCTTGAGCCAGGGGTGGTCCTGGGAGCACTGGATCGCGAAATCCAGGGCGATTTCCAGGCCATGGGCCTGGGCCTGGCGCAGCAACTGGCGAAAATCCTCGCGGCTGCCCAGCTGCGGGTGAATGGCCTCGTGGCCGCCGGCCTCGCCGCCTATGGCATAGGGGCTGCCCGGGTCGTCCGGCCCGGCCACCAGGGCATTGTTCGGGCCCTTGCGGTGGGCACGGCCGATGGGATGGATGGGCGGGAAATACAGGACATCGAAACCCATATCGCGGATGTCCGGCAGGCGCCTGGCCACGTCGGCGAAGGTGCCGTGGCGGGACGGCTGGTCGGTTTCGGAGCGGGGAAAGAGCTCGTACCAGCTGGCGAACTGGGCCCGTTCGCGCTCCACGTCCAGCGGGTAATCCGGGCTGCGGGTCAGGTGCCTGCGCTCGTCCAGTTCGGCCATGACCCGGGCCAACTCCGGGGTGAGCAGCAGCGTTACTTGCTCATCCTCCTCGCGCGCCGCCGCCAGTCGACCCTGCACGTCATGCAGGACGGCACGGGCCTGGTCGCTGACGTTGGCACGGGCCAGGGCCTGTTGCAGGTGGATACGCCCCTCCTCCACCTCCAGGGTCACGACGACTCCGGCGCCGTGTTTTTTTTGCAGTTCATAGCGGTAGGTGGCGAACAGGTCCCACCAGCTCTCGATGGCGAACACATGAAGGCCGATGGAGGTTGGGGTGAACGCCGCCTGCCAGCGATCGTTGCCCAGGGGCTCGAGGACGCAGCGCTGCCAGTGCGTCGCCGCGACGGGGCGCCAGAGCAGTTCGGCGCCCAACTGGTCATGGCCATCGGCAAACACCGTGGTACTGACCCTGACCGCTTGGCCGATCACGGCCTTGCAGGCGAAGCCGCCCTGGTCGATCACCGGTTCAGTGGCCTCGATGACGATGCGTGACTGGTGCAGGGCCCGCTTCAAGGTGTCGGTCCCAGTGGCCGAACCGGGGTGAATCGGGGTGCCGAGGGTAAAGGAGGCCATCAAGCATCACTCCTAACGCCCGTTGGGCGCAGCTGGATGGAAGTATTCGCGTTCCTGAACCCTGTCAGGGCATCCGCGAAACAGAAGGAAAGGCGCGCCATTTGCGACTCAAGCCTGTGTGGCGAGGAGTCTGCGGCCCTGTCATTCCGAGCGGAGCGACGGGGAAAAAGTTCAGGCCGATACGGGGTTGGAGGCCGAGGGCCGGCTCAACCGAGCGATGACGGCGGCGCGCGCGGCGGTGTGCCAGCCGACCCGCAAGCTCCCGGTTTCAGCCGGGCTAGCAGGCAGGCAAGCCCGCTCGGTGCGGGCTTGAAACAGCAGGCTAATGAGCCGTCGCCACGCCTTCAAGAACCGTCGCGCAGACCTTGCGGTCATGGGTACTGGCGATATTACCAAGGGACACCACCCCGACCAGGCGCTTGTCCCGCGATAGCACCGGCAAGCGACGCTTCTGGATATCGGCCATATTCTCGGCGACCTGATCCACGTCTTCGTCCTCGAAGCAGTAGAGCACTTTGGGCGTCATCACCTCTCGCACCGGACTGTCGCAGCCCATGCCCTTGGCGACTGCCCGCACCGTGATGTCGCGGTCGGTGATCATGCCCACCAGTCGATCCCCCTCGCTGACCAGCAAGGCACCGCTGTCGATATCGGCCATCAGTTTGGCCGCATCGCGCAGACTCTGTTCCGGGCGCACGGTCTTCACCTCTTGCGTCATGATTTCGCTGATTTTCATCGATCTGTTCCTCCATCTGCCATGGAATGACTGAAGGCCAGCGGCCTTGGCTGACCTCCACCTGGGCGCACCGATCTGTCGGTTCGACAGAGCAACCCTCTCTAGGTCTGAGGCCTGGGCTGGACTCTGGTTCGAGTTTTTTAGGGCGTTGCATTGCGAAGATCTGTAAGCCTTTGCTGCGTCGGACGGCGGCGCGCAAAAGGCCGGTGCGCGCGGCGCACCCTACGGGACAGCGGCTGCGTTCAACGCCCCTTGTTGGCGCCGGCCCGCGCCGGGCCGCGTTTCCTGCCTTTGCCCCCGGTGGCCTTGTCGGCTGATGCGGGGCTGGAGCGGCTTGCCCGGCGCGACAGGCTGCGTTTGAGCAGCTCTGTCAGGTCGATCACCTCGGCATGGCGGCCCTCGTCCGTTTCCTGAGGGACCACCGCTTCGAGCCGCCCTGCTCGGGCCTTGCGTTCGACCAGGGCCATGATCTGTTCCTGGAAACTGTCGTGGTACTGCTCGGGTATCCAGTCTTCGCTCATGTCTTTCACCAGGCGGCTGGCCATGTCCAGTTCACGGGGTGTCAGATGGGGCTCGATCGCCTCGGGCTTGAGGTCGAGCACCTCGACACCTCGGACCTCGTTGGCCCAGCGCAGGGTATCCAGGACCAAGACCGGACCCAGGGGCAACAGCACCGCCAGGTGTTGCTTGTTGTGCATCACCAGATTGGCGATCGCCACCTTGCCGGTCTTGCTCAGGGCCTCGCGCAGCAAGGCATAGACCTTGTCGCCACCGGCTTCCGGCTTCAGGTAATAAGGCGTATCCAGGTACAGGAAGGCAATCTGTTCGGCATCGACGAACGCCAGGATATCGATGGTCCGCGTCGCCTGGGGGTGGGCCGCACGAATCTCTTCGTCGCTGAGCACCACATAACGGCCCTGTTCATGGGCCACGCCCTTGACGATGTCCTTGGACTCGACCTCCTGGCCCGTGACCTTGTTGACCCGTTTGTAGCCCACCGGATCCATGCTGCGCTTGTCCAGCCAATCGAAATCCACGCCCGAACGAGCAGTGGCGGGCACCACCGCCACCGGGATATGCACCAGGCCAAAGCTGACCGCGCCCTTCCAGACCGTACGTGCCATTGCGCCGCCCTCAACCGTTG
>DATDTH010000294.1:0-2773 GCA_035290985.1 Pseudomonas sp.
GGCCGGCAGGGCGGTGCGGCCGTGACGGGCGCGGTCCTGGCTGCTGGTGGCGCCACGCAGGGCGCTTTCCGTGCTGCGCCCCCAGGTGTCGTCCAGCACTATGTAGTGGTAGCGCCGGCGCGGCATGTGCCAGGACAGGTATTCGCCGAGTACCTTGGCGCTCATCCAGGCGCTGTTGGACTCGCGGAACAGGTAGCGTTGGCCCTGGCTGCCGGTGACATCGTTGGCGTAGCTGAGCGTGGCGAAATACAGCATGCCCAGTTCGTGGGCGCGTTTGCCGGCGGCTATGGCTTCGTCGCTGGTGGCGCCGCCGAAGGCCATGCTCACCCCGCGCTCGGCGAATTTTTCCACGTTGCGTTCGGCGGTCTGTTCCCGGGCGGCGGAATTCCGTGTCAGCAGCTCCAGGGGCCGGCCCAGCAGGCCGCCGTCGCGGTTGATCCGCTCCACCGCGAGCAGGGCGCCGCGGTTGAGCTCCAGGCCCTCGGCCTTGTAGTTGCCGGTGCGCGGGTAGGTCAGGCCGATGCGCACCGGCTCGGGCGTCGCGGCGGCGCCGAGGGGCAGGAGGACGAGCAGGCAGCAGAGCAGTCGCGAAGGTCCCATAAGCTTTCTCCATGTGCGTGGGGGAAGCACTTTGTAAGGCAAACCCCAGGGCTGGCCCATGCTCTTTTCCGGGCAGCGGACTGCGACTTAGGTGCGGCATGCGGGTCCGTTCGGCCTATGCCGAAGGGGGTAGTGCTACCAAGGGAGGATGAAACTCCGCACTGCGGGTAATTGTTGTCGAGGCCTTGCAAATCAAGAATCTGTGGCACATCGGGAGATTTTCCTGGATGACAACAACAAGCCCGCAGAGGTAGCCGCAAATGAAGCTCACCGGTCTCACCCAGCCTTTCCTTCGCACGGCGCTGTTCAGCGCCGTGACCCTCGCCAGCCTGTCGGCCCTGGCCGGGGTTACGGACCAGGACATCAGCGACAGTGGCAAGCGCAACGACCAGATCGTGGTCAACGGCCTGAACCAGCAAGGCCAGCGCTACAGCACCCTGGACACCCTGAATATCGACAACGTCAAGGAGCTGCGGCCGGTCTGGGCGCTGTCTTTCGGTGGCGAGAAGCAGCGCGGCCAGCAGGCCCAGCCGCTGATCAAGGATGGCGTGATGTATGTCACCGCGTCCTACTCGCGGGTGTTCGCCGCCGATGCGCGCACCGGCAAGAAGCTCTGGCAGTACGATGCCCGTCTGCCCGACGGCATCATGCCCTGCTGTGACGTGATCAACCGCGGTGTGGCCCTGTATGGCGACCTGGTGATCTTCGGCACCCTGGACGCCAAGCTGGTGGCCCTGAACAAGACCACCGGCAAGGTGGTCTGGAAGAAGACCGTGGCCGACTACAAGGCCGGTTACTCGATCTCGGCCGCGCCACTGATCGCCAAGGGCCTGCTGATCACCGGGGTCGCCGGCGGCGAGTTCGGCGTGGTCGGCAAGATCGAAGCCTACAACCCGAGCAATGGCGAGCTGGTGTGGACCCGGCCGACCGTGGAAGGCCATATGGGTTACACCTATAAGGACGGCAAGCCGGTGGAAAACGGCATTTCCGGCGGCGCACCGGGCAAGACCTGGCCGGGCGACCTGTGGAAGACCGGCGGCGCTGCGCCTTGGCTGGGCGGTTTCTACGACCCGACCACCGACTCGCTGTTCTTCGGCACCGGTAACCCCTCGCCGTGGAACTCGCACCTGCGTCCGGGCGACAACCTGTTCTCCTCCTCGCGCCTGGCCCTGGACCCGAAAGACGGTTCGATCAAGTGGCACTTCCAGACCACTCCCCACGACGGCTGGGACTACGACGGCGTGAACGAGCTGGTGTCGTTCGATTACCAGGAAGACGGCAAGACCATCAAGGCCGCGGGCACCGCCGACCGTAACGGTTTCTTCTACGTGCTGGACCGCACCAACGGCAAGTTCATCCGCGGCTTCCCCTTCGTCGACAAGATCACCTGGGCCAAGGGCCTGGACAAGAACGGTCGGCCGATCTACGACGACGCCCACCGTCCGGGCGCGCCGGGTGATGCGAAGAAGGGCACTTCGGTGTTCGTCGCGCCGTCCTTCCTCGGCGGCAAGAACTGGATGCCCATGGCCTACAGCCAGGACACCGGCCTGTTCTACGTACCGTCCAACGAGTGGGGCATGGACATGTGGAACGAGGGCGTGTCCTACAAGAAGGGCGCGGCCTACCTGGGGGCGGGCTTCACCATCAAGCCGCTGAACGAGGAATACATCGGCGTGCTGCGGGCCATCGACCCGAAAACCGGTAAGGAAGTCTGGCGCTACAAGAACTACGCACCGCTCTGGGGTGGCGTGCTGGCGACCAAGGGCAACCTGGTGTTCACCGGCAACCCTGAAGGTTACCTGATGGCGTTCGACGCCAAGACCGGCAAGAAGGTCTATGAGTTCAACACCGGCTCGGGCGTGATCGCCTCGCCCATCACCTGGGAAATGGATGGCGAGCAGTACGTCACCGTGGTCTCCGGCTGGGGTGGTGCGGTACCGCTCTGGGGTGGCGAGGTGGCCAAGCGCATCAAGGACCTGGATCAGGGTGGCATGATCTGGACCTTCAAACTGCCGAAGGATCTGGTCGCCAAGCGCTGATGCGCTGAACGTTCCAGTGTAAAAGACAAGGCCGGCTTATTAGCCGGCCTTGTTGCTTCTGCCATTTAGCGCATTTTCAGGAAAAGTCTGGTTGCCTGCGGGAGCCGGACTCCTACTTACTCGTCATACCCGCG
>DATDTH010000295.1:0-2846 GCA_035290985.1 Pseudomonas sp.
CTGCTTGGCGCGGTCAATGGCCAACTGCTCGACCACATCGACATGCTCGCAGCCGCCGTAGTAGCGCTTGCCCGGGTAGCCTTCGGCGTACTTGTTGGTCAGGCCGCTGCCCTGGGCCTGCATCACCCGCTTGCTGGTGTAGTTCTCCGAGGCGATCAGCTCGATATGGTGCTCCTGACGCGCTTCCTCGGCATCCATCGCCGCCAGCAGTTCGTCGTCGTAGCCTTTGATCTGGTCGTGCTTGCTGAACATCTCGGTTCTCCCAGCGGCGGCAGTAGCGCGCCTATCGTGTTGGTTAGGGTCTTGACCCCTTGGTTGCGATGGTATGACCGGCACTGCTCGGTCAGATGCCCAGGCACGCCACGGGGGAGTGCGTTTGCGACATGGCTTGGCGCGCAGGGATAATCCCCCGTTCCAGGCTAGTGCAGCGCGCAGCCGCCCGGCGCCGCAAAGGCCCGAAATCGAGCGGCTGGACGCTGCCCGCCGACGCACGCAAATGTCGCCCTTGGGGAAGTGTTGCCCGCCCGCCCTGGCGTAGAGTACGGCCATCCGCCCGCTTCGTCCGGGCACCCCAGACGCCCAGCCAGAGGGAGACCGGCATGACCGAGCACAGCCAGCAGTTCGCCAGCGACAATTATTCAGGGATCTGCCCGGAGGCCTGGGCCGCCATGGAGCAGGCCAACCGCGGCCACGAGCGCGCCTACGGCGACGATCAATGGACCGCACGCGCCGCCGACCATTTCCGCGCGCTGTTCGAAACCGACTGCGAGGTGTTCTTCGCCTTCAACGGCACCGCCGCCAATTCCCTGGCCCTGTCGGCCCTGTGCCAGAGCTACCACAGCGTGATCTGCTCGGAGAGCGCCCACGTCGAAACCGACGAATGCGGTGCGCCGGAGTTCTTTTCCAACGGCTCCAAGCTGCTCACCGCCCACACAGAAGGGGGCAAGCTGACCCCGGCGGCCATCCGCGAAATCGCCCTCAAGCGCCAGGACATCCATTACCCCAAGCCGCGGGTGGTCACCCTGACCCAGGCCACCGAAGTCGGCACCGTCTACCGCCCGGACGAGCTGCGGGCGATCAGCGCCACCTGCCGCGAACTGGGCCTGCACCTGCACATGGACGGCGCACGCTTCGCCAATGCCTGCGCCTTTCTCGGTGCCACCCCGGCGGAGCTGACCTGGAAGGCCGGGGTCGACGTGCTCTGCTTCGGCGGCACCAAGAACGGCATGGCGGTGGGCGAGGCCATCCTCTTCTTCAACAAGGCCCTGGCCGAGGATTTCGACTACCGCTGCAAACAGGCCGGCCAGCTGGCCTCGAAGATGCGCTTTCTCTCCGCGCCCTGGGTCGGCCTGCTGCAGGACGGCGCCTGGTTGCGCCATGCCGAGCAGGCCAACCGCTGCGCGCGCCTGCTCGCCGAACGGGTCGCCGGCATTCCCGGCATCGAGCTGATGTTCCCGGTCGAGGCCAATGGCGTGTTCCTGCAGATGCCCGAGGCAGCCATCGAGGCCCTGCGCGAACGCGGCTGGCGCTTCTACACCTTTATCGGCGACGGCGGCGCGCGCTTCATGTGCTCCTGGGATACCGAAGAGCCGCGGGTGCTCGAACTGGCTGCGGCCATTGCCGAGGTGATGGCCGCCTGAGGGGCCACCCAAGGAGGGGCGGTTTTCGTAGCCCGTGATAAGCCTTGGCGCAATCCGGGGCCGCGGCGCCCCGGATTGCGCTGCGCTTATCCGGCTACCAGGTAAGACTCCTGACACCAAGCTGTCAGTAGGGCTCTCTTAGAGTGGTTTCCAGCAGCCGGCAATGGCGCCGGCCTGCTGACAAGGCAACCCTCAAGGAGCGATACCCATGAACGCAATCAACTGGTTCGAACTGTTCGTCAGCGACTTCGAACGCGCCCGGGCATTTTATGAGCAGGCACTGGATATCCGGATGGAAGTGCTCGATGGCATGGGCGGCCCCATGGCCATGTTCCCCTATGCCGAGGACAGCGGGGTCGGCGGCTGCCTCAGCGCCATGCCGGGTCTGCACCCGGGCGTCGGCGGCACCCGGGTCTACCTGAATGCCGAAGGCCAGCTGGATGCCGTGCTCGATCGAATTCCGGGCGCCGGCGGCAAGATCATCCAGGCCAAGACATCCATCGCTCCCCATGGCTTCATCGCCGTGATAAAAGACTGCGAAGGCAACGATGTGGGCCTGCACAGCATGAGCTGAGTCGGACCGATCACCAGGGAGGGAGCATGAGACGCGCCGACCGCTTGTTTCAGATCGTGCAGTTTCTGCGCAGCCGCCGGCTGACCACCGCCCAGTGGCTGGCCGAGCGCTTGCAGGTGTCGGTGCGCACCATCTACCGCGACATCCAGGACCTGTCGCTCTCCGGCGTCCCCCTGGAGGGCGAGGCCGGGGTCGGTTATGTGCTGCGCCACACCATGGACCTGCCGCCGCTGATGTTCGAGCGCGACGAGATCGAAGCCCTGGTGGCCGGCGCGCGCATGGTCAGCACCTGGGCCGACCCGGCCCTGCAACGGGCCGCGGAATCGGCCTTGGCGAAGATCCACAGCGTGCTGCCCAGGCCGCTGCGCGATGAGCTCAACCGCAACCAATTGTTCGTCCCCGAGGTGCGGGCCTACCCGGTGCACTGGCTCGGCCTGTTGCGCCTGGCGATTCGCGAGCGGCGCAAGCTGCTGCTCAGCTACCGCTGCGAACGGGAGACGCCGACCGAGCGCTGCATCTGGCCACTCGGCCTGTTCTTCTGGGGCCAGGTCTGGACCCTCTGTGGCTGGTGCGAACTGCGCAACGACTTTCGCAACTTCCGCATCGACCGGGTGCACGGCCTGAGCGACACC
>DATDTH010000296.1:0-6280 GCA_035290985.1 Pseudomonas sp.
CCGGGTAGAAATTGATCGCCCAGGTCGAGCGACGCACCGATGCCGAACTGGTCACCGTACTGGCGGCACGGGCCGACGACTACGGCTATGCCCCGCTGCTCTGGGCCGGCCTGCTCGCCTTGCTGGTGCCCGGCGCGATGAATTTCTACCCGGGCTGGCTGAGTGCCCAGGAGTTGCTGCTGGCCCAATGGGCGACCTTTATCGGGTTCGGCCTGCTGTTGCGGCTGCCCGCGCTCGCGCCCCGTCTGGTACCCCGCACCCTGCGCCACTGGCGCGCCGCCAACCTGGCGCGGCGGCAGTTCCTCGCGCAGAACCTGCACCACACCGAGGGCGCCACCGGCATGCTGATCTTCGTCTCGGAGGCCGAACGCTATGTGGAGATCCTGGTCGACCGCGGCATCGCCAGCCGCCTGCCGGATGCCACCTGGCAGGCCCTGGTCGACGCCTTCACCGACCAGGTGAAACGGGGCCAGACCCTGCAGGGCTTTCTGGACTGCATCCAGGGGTGCGGCGCGCTGCTCGAACAGCACCTGCCCGCCACCCATGCCCGCAACGAACTGCCCAATCATCTGGTGATATTGCCGTAGGAAAAGGCCTCGTCCCCTGCAGGTTTAGCGATCAAGGGGTATTGCGCAGCGCTGGGTTTCGCCGGACAGCGGCTCTACGCCAGCCTACGGACTTCGCCGGAGCGTTTTCGTAGGGCGGGTTAGTCGCGCGGAACGCCGGTCTGGCACACCCCGCCGTACCCGCCGCGCGGCGTAACCCGCCAAAGCGGAGCCCGGGTTGCGCGCAGTGGCAGGTCGGTTTTCGCCCGGATGCAATCCGGGGGCAGATAAACCGCCTCTGGATACCCGCCTTCGCGGGTATGACGATGAAGTATTGAGTTAGCGTTCGCGCCGCAGGGCCTCGGCCACTTTGGCCGCGGGCAGCTTCTGCAATCGACAGAGCAGGCCGTGGCTGAGGCGCTGGACGCCGTGTTTCTCCCGCAGTTCGGCCGCCAGGTAGCTGGTCAGGTTGGCCGCCATCTCCGCATCCGCCAGGGCCCGGTGGGCCTGGCCGGTAACCGGTAACTTGGCCCAGGCGTTCAGGGTGCCGAGCTTATGGTTGGGCGCCTGGGGCAACAGCCGTCGCGCCAGCAGCAGGGAGCAGGCGAAGGGCTGCACCCGGGTACGGCGGATCAGGGCCAGCTCGGCATCCCAGAATTTCTGGTCGAAGGCGGCGTTATGCGCCAGCAGCGGGGTGCTGCCGACGAAATCCGCCACGGCCGCCATCACCTCGGCGGCCGGCGGCGCGGCCCGTACCATGGCGTTGCTGATGCCGGTCAGTTGCTCGATAAAGGCCGGCACCCAGACCCCGGCGTTCATCAGGCTCTGGTAACGGTCGACGATGCGCCCGTTCTCTAGGATCACCGCGGCGATTTCCGTGGCGCGGGCGTTCTGTCCCGGCGAGATGCCGGTGGTTTCGAAGTCGATTACCGCAATGCGTTCCAACGTCAGTCCAACTCATGTCTTGGGTGAAAAAAAAGGCGGCTCAGTTCTTCAGCAGCAACGCGCCTTCGATCGGCACGTAGCGGCTGGCGGCGCGGATCAGCGATTGCGCGGTCAGGCCCGGCACGCCGTAGGCGATGGCCTCGACACCATGGACGGCGCGGATCTTGTCCAGCAGCATGTCGAAGTCGCCGTCGCCGGAAGCCAGCACCACCTCATCGACCCGCGGCGCGGCATCCATGATGTCGATGGTGATGCCCACGTCCCAGTCACCCTTGGCAGAGCCGTCGCTGCGCTGGATAAAGGGCTTGAGTTTCACGGTAAAGCCCAGGTTGCGCAGGATCTGCTGGAACTGCTGCTGCTTGGGGTCGCCCCGGTCAATGGCATAGGCGTAGGCCTCGACTATCTGCCCATGCTGGCTGACGTCCGCCCACAAGGCGGCATAGTTGAAATGGCAGCCATGGGCCTGTCGCACGGTGTAATAGAGGTTCTGAACATCGGCGAAAACGGCGATTCTCTTCACCGGTACTCCTCGTGGCGCGAATCGCGCCGTGGCTGGCCACTAGGCCCAGGGTTAAAGTCGGCGCCCAGTATGCCAGCGATGCCGCCCGGGTGGGCGCGCGGCGCGGATTTGGAGTCGCCCAGGCCCATCGGCTACAGTGGCAACCTGATTTTCTGTCGGCCCCCTAGATGAATCCGCTCCCGATCCTGCGCGACGCCTGGTATTTCTTTACCCGTAACCTGGGCGCCATCACCCTGCTCTGCCTGCCCCTGATCGTCCTGGAGTGCCTGGCCCAGCGCCTGGTCATGGGCTGGGCCAGCCCCGAGTCCGCGCCGGTATACGAGATGCTGACCGGCTTGCTGTTCTATCCGATCTACAGCGCGGCCCTGATTCTATTCCTCGACGCCCGCAGCCGCGGCCAGCAACCCCGCACGCGCGACCTCTTGACCCTGGCCTTGTGGCTATGGCCAACCTTCGCCCTGCTGGTGGGGCTGAGCAACCTGCTGATCATGCTTGGCCTCTCGCTGGCGGCGTTGCCGGGGTTATGGCTAGCGGCCAAGCCAACCTTTGCCGACCACCTGCTGGTGGTGCTCGGCGCCTCGCTGCTGGCGTTGCCGGGCCTGTGGCTGATGGTCAAGCTGGCCTTCGCCGAGTACCTGCTGGTGCTGCGCGGCCTGGCGCCCCTGGACGCGCTGCGGGAAAGCGTCAGGCAAACCAAGGGGCATTTCTGGCCACTGCTGTTCTGCGTATTGACGGTGGTCATGCCGGTGCTGCTGCTGAACTGGTTCGCCTTCCCGGCCCAGGACGAATCGGCCAACCAACTGCTGGCGTTCCTGCTCGACTGCGTCAGTGGTTTCCTGTTGCTGTTCGCCACCGTGGTGCTGTTCCGCTTTTTCATGCTGGTCAGCGACCCGCCGGCAAAGGCCTGAGTCCCGTCCATTCGCCTATAGAAGATGCGACTACCCGGGTGAACCGGGGCGTGGCAGAAGTGCGGCGCCCCCGCGCGAATACTCCAGGCCGCTCGATGCCTCGAAAACGCTAAAAGAATCAAAAATGAAGCGAAAAAGCCGCAGGCCCGGCCTAGACAAAATGCCAGTAGCCTGCGCATGCTGCGGTGGCACAGTTTCGACAAAAAGACGGCCTCAGCCGCTGCGGTATTTCATGACTAGAACGCTCTGCCAAGCGCTTTGCGTTGCATTTTTCTGCAGCGCCAGTGCCATTTTTGCCGCCTCATTACCGCCTCCCGTCATCCGCGTGGGGTTCTATGAATTCCCCCCCTATTCCTACAGCGACAGCGAAGGGCGAGCCCAGGGCAGCATCCTGGCCCTGACCGAACGCCTGCTGCGCCACGCAGGCTACCAGGCCGAATTTCATGCCCAACCCAGCGCCCGCCTCTACGCCAGTTTGCGCGATGGCAGCGTGCAGGTTTGGCCGGGCGCACCGGGCAAACTGGAACTGGCCGGGCATACCCTGGAAAGCCGGACCCGACTGGGGCAGATCAATCTCAATCTGTATTTTCGTCCCGACACTCTGTTGCCGCGGATCCCCGAGGACCTGATCGGGCGCGGTATCATTCAGATCACCGGCTACTCCTATTGGCAGCCGATCAACGAAATGTTCAACGATCCGAATCTGCATATTCAGCAGCACCGCACCAGCACCCACACCGCCGCGCTGGAGATGCTACAGCGCCGCCGCGGTGACTTCCTGCTGGACTATCACAACCCGGTGGAACAGGCGCGCCAGCACCTGGGCATGGACGAACTGCCCTTTGTGGTGCTGCAGCGCATACCGCTGCACCTGATAGTCTCCAAGCACTTCCCCGGCAGCGAGGCCTTGCGCGACGGGCTGGACCGCGCCTACGCCGAACTGCAGGCCGCCGGCGAAGACTTACGCCTGCCCTGAAGCCCCATGGCCAAGCGGCGCATAATCGCCTCCGACTCAGCTAAGCTCAGGCAGTTCGTTCAGATCCTGACGGAGCGTCGGCAGACATGGCCAACCAGCAGAAGTCCAAAATCATCAAGACCGCCTGTTGGCTCTTGGCATCGACGCTTGCGGCCGCCGCCCAGGGCGACCCACTCATCACCCTGCACTACAACGAACGCGCGCCCTACCTGCAGACCTTGGCCAACGGCGATATAGCCGGCCTTACCGCGACCCCAGCCGAACAAGCCCTGCGCCGCGCCGGCATCCCCTTCAAATGGGAGAAAACGCCCTCCAACCGGCAGATCCAGCTCCTCGAAAGGAACACCAACGCGGACTGCATGGTTGGCTGGTTCAAGAACCCGCAGCGCGAGCTGATCGGCAATTTTTCCCTGCCCCTGTACCAGGACAAACCGACCATTGGCCTGGCGCTGTTCAGCAATATCGGCATCGACAGCGGCAACTCCCTGGCGCAGGTACTGCAGAATCGCGAACTGCGCCTGCTGATCAAGAGCGGCTACTCCTACGGCGAGCATATCGATGCGCTTATTCACACGCTCGAGCCCCGGCAGGTGAAAACCACGGTAGAAAATATGAATATGCTGCGCATGATCGCCCTCGACCGCGCGGACTACTTCTTTATCGCCGAGGAAGAAGCCAGCGAACTGATCCGGCAATCCGAATTCCAACCGGGCGACTTCAAGTACATTCACTTCAGCGACAGCCCCGACGGGGGGCAACGTCATCTGTGGTGCAGCAAGCAGGTTTCCCAACACAGCCTGAACCGGATCAATCAAGCTATTGCCGAACTGGCCCGCTCAGCACAGCCCTAGAGCATTTTCAGGAAAAGTCTGGCTACCTGCGGGAGCCGGCCCCCCACGTATTCGTCATACCCGCGAAGGCGGGTATCCAGAGGCGCCCGATCATCCCGGGACACCGCTGCCCCGGACTGCGCCAAGGATTATCCGTACCCATCTGAAGTGGCGGGTTACGCCGCGCGGCGGGCTCGGCGTGGCTTGTCAGGCCGGCTTTGCGCGCGGCTAACACCGCCCTACGAAAAGCACCGATACCGAGGCCGAAACGGCGGTCAAAGGTAAGGCGAAAATGCCCTAGCGCGGCCCGGTTATTTGCGCGGCTTGGCCCGTGCCGTGGGCTCGGCGATCAGCGGGTCGTCCGGCCAATAGTGCTTGGGGTACCGACCTTTCAAATCCTTTTTCACCTCGGCGTAGGTGCTGCGCCAGAAACTGGCCAGGTCCTGGGTCACCTGCACCGGCCGCCGCGCCGGCGAGAGCAGGTGCAGCTTGACGATCTGCCGGCCGCCGGCGATGCGCGGGGTGTCGGCCAGGCCGAACAGCTCCTGCAGGCGCACGGCCAGTACCGGCGGCTCCTCGGCATAATCCAGGCCGATCCGCGAGCCGGACGGCACTGCCAGGCTACGCGGCGCCAGGTCGTCGAGACGCTGGGGCAGCGGCCAGGGCAGCAGGGTTTGCAGCATGTTGTGCAGGTCCAGATTACCGAAGTGACTCAGGCGCGTGACCTTGCCGAGGTAAGGTTGCAACCAGGTTTCCAGGCTCGCCAGCAAGGCGGCATCGCTGACATCCGGCCAGTCGTTCGCCCCCTGACCGGCCAGGTCCAGCCGCCGCAGCAGTGCCACCCGCGCCTGCCACTGGCGCAACTCCGGCGTCCAGGGCAGCAGTTCCAGTCCCTTGCGTCGCACCAACCCCAGCAAGGCCGCGCTGCGACTGGCCTCGTCCAGTTCGGTCAGCGGCTCGCGGCTGAGCACCAGCTCGCCGACCTTGCGCTGGCGCTCGGCGCGCAACACGCCTTCGCGCTCGTCCCATTCCAGTTCCTCGCGGCTCGTCACCTGCTCGGCCAGCACCCCGTCGAACAGGGCCGGATCGAGGTCGGCGGCCAGGTAGATCCGCTCCTCCCGCTGGCCCTGGCGGCTGCCGAGGTCGGCGACCACCAGCCAGGGCTGTTTCATCAGCGCATCGGGTTCGCCGAACAGCGCGGCGCGACCATTGGCCAGGCGGTACTCGGCGCCGCCCGCGCGACGCTGGCGGGCCACCCTGTCGGGGTAGGCGAACGCCAGCAGCGCGCCGAGCCAGCGCGGATGCTCGGGGTCGGCCACCGCCTCATCCGCGCGGCCACGCAAATAACCGCGAAACTGCCGCGCCAGTTGCCGCACCCGTTGCACGGCGCCGCCGCGCCCAGCGCCGAGCAAGGCCAGGCGGCTGTGCAGGTCGGCACCTGAGCCGCGCTGGATATCCCGCTCGCCCAGCAGCGCCGCCAGGTCGCAGGCCAGGCTGCCCAGTCCCAGGGCCTGGCCGCGCAGCAGCAGGTGGGCGATGCGCGGGTGGGCGGGCAG
>DATDTH010000297.1:0-12099 GCA_035290985.1 Pseudomonas sp.
CCTGTCGCCCCGTGGGCGCCGCTTCAGCGTCCGTTACCCCCAGGTGCGCTACCTGGAGGCCGACCTGCCGCCCATGGCCGTGCGCAAACGCTTGTTGCTTCACGGTGAAGGCTGGCTGGATGGGCGGCATCAGGTCAAGGCGGTGGATATCCTGGCGCCTCGGGGGCCGCAGAGCCTGGCGGGGCTGTTTGCCGGGCTCGACCGCAACGAGCCGGTGGTGGTGATCACCGAGGGGCTGGTCAATTATTTCGAGCTGCCGGTGATCGAGGCGTTCTGGACCCGACTGGCCCGCCAGCTCGGCGAGTTCTCCCAGGCCACCTACCTGACCGAGCTCTACCCGGACCTGCGCGAGCACCCGCGTTACCGCCAGTTGCGCTGGGGCGTCGACCTGGTCGGCCGCCTGACCCGCGGCAACTACCCGCTGCATTACCGCCGCGCCGAGGACATAGTCGAGGCCTTCGGTCGCTGCGGCTTCCAGAACACCCTGGTGCTGGACCCGAACGAGCAGGCCGCGAGCCTAGGACTCGCGCCAGGACGCTGGCCGAGCTTGGTGCGGGTGATCGAAGCCCGTACCTGAGCGGCCCCTCCCGACGAAAAGCGCTTCGGCGAAACCTATAGGTCAGGGTGCAGCTGGGCCCCGTAGGGTGCGCCGGGCGTCGCTACGCTGTGCGCACCGAAGCGCTTCGGCGAAACCCACTGCCCCGGATTGCGCCAAGGCTTGTTCGGGCGAAAATGGCCGCCTAGGCGCAGGCCGCCGTAGCCAAGGCCGGTTGGCCGATCTGCGTCGCCAGGGCCGCGCTGGCCGCGGCGTCGGTGTGGGGGAAGACGAAAGCCCAGCCCTGGGCGTCGCGGCGCAGGGGCAGCAGCGCTTGGCGCGGCAGGTCGGCGAGTTGCAGCTGCCAGCCGCGCAGCGGGGCCGACGCTGGCAGGTCGCCCTGCAGCAGTCCGCCGAAAAAGCCCAGTTCCAGCACCTCCACCGGCCAGTCGCCGCCGTCGGCATGGCGCAGGCGGGCCCGTCGATTCGCCGGCGGCAGGCGCGGCTCATGGCGTTTTTCCAGGTCCAGCAACTGGTTGCGGGCCAGGCGGGTCACGCCGCTGGCGGCTCGGGGCAGGCGTTCGTCGCGCAGGAAGGGCGCGTAGAGGCTGGCGCAGGCCTCGCGCCGTTCGAACTGCGCCAGGTGGTCGGCGTGGTGGATCAAGGCGCAGTCGGCATCGGCGCAGGCCGCGGCGAACCGGGCATGTTCCCAGGGTTGGGTGAAGTGGTCGTGCTCGCCGGCCAGCACCAGGGTCGGGCAGCGGGGGTGATGGTCGAAGCCGGCAAAATCGAGCAGGCGTCCGGTGTTCTGCCGATAGCGCTCCACGTCGGCGGGTGACAGGCGCTGCATCTGCCGCAGCAGGGCCTTGCGGAACACCGGCGCGACTCCGGTTTCCGCCAGGCGCATCGGGTTCAGCAGGCCGGTCAGCGCGCCCTGGGCGAAGGCCTCGGGCTTGCCTTCGGTCAGCAGCGCCAGGCCTTCCTCGAGCAGGCGGCGGGCGCCGGGCCGGCCGAAGGCGCTGATGCCGGCGAGCAGCAGGCGGGCACAGCGTCGGGGGTGACGCGCGGCGAACAGGGCGGCCAGGGCCGAGCCATAGGATAGGCCGATGGGCATCAGCGGTGGCAGTGCCATAGTTTCGGCGAAGGCGGCGATCAGGTCGGCCAGGCCTTCCAGGACCAGCTCGGGTGCCAGTTGCAGGTTGCCGCCCTGGCTGGGCAGGTCAAGCAGGATCACCGGATGGTCGCCGAGCAGCTCGGTCACTTCGCCGGCGAAGGAGCGAAAACTCTGGAAGGCGCCGCCTAGCAGCAGCACTGGCGTGCGCGGGTCATGGCTGCGGTGGGCGAAGGCCAGGTACTGCAGGCGCCAGGGGCCGATCTGCAGCACCTCGGG
This sequence comes from Pseudomonas sp., assembly GCA_035290985.1. Lineage (GTDB taxonomy): Bacteria > Pseudomonadota > Gammaproteobacteria > Pseudomonadales > Pseudomonadaceae > Aquipseudomonas. Next base: position 1,926 of record DATDTH010000297.1, read on the forward strand.
GGGCTCGGTCAGCTGGGTGGCGCTGTAGTCGGTACGGTAACGCATGGCGAGCACTCCGGCGGTGATCCCGCTTCTTTTGCAGTACGGGTTCGGTCGGCCGTGGCAAACGGCATTCGGGCCTGTCTGCAAGGTAAACATCTGGAGTGCTTTTGTTTACCCAACCTTCGGGCGGCAGGGCGTTCGGGGTGTCACCGTCTCGTCGCGCAAGGCCCTGGTCGAGGGCCTGTGGCGTTACCGGCAGGGGAAAACGAACGGACTGTCTACCATCTGCCCGCTGCTGCTGGGCTTGCGCGGCCCGCGCCGCTATAATCAGTCCCTTTTCTTGCAGCCAGACCACCGAGACCATGACCGAGTCCGTGCTCGACTATATGAATCGCCTGGGCCGCGCCGCGCGCGAAGCCTCGCGAGTGATCGCCCGTGCCTCTACCGGGCAGAAGAATCGTGCCTTGCTGGCCGCCGCCGCGGCCCTGGATGGCGCACGCGTCGAATTGAGCGCCGCCAACGAGCAGGACCTGGCCGCCGGCCGCGCCAATGGCCTGGAGGCCGCGCTGCTGGAGCGCCTGGCCCTGACGCCCGCGCGCATCGACGGCATGATCGAAGGCCTGCGCCAGGTGGCCGCGCTACCCGACCCGGTGGGCGCCATCCGCGACATGAGCTACCGACCCTCGGGCATCCAGGTCGGCAAGATGCGCGTGCCCCTGGGCGTGATCGGCATCATCTACGAGTCGCGGCCGAACGTGACCATCGATGCCGCCAGCCTGTGCCTGAAGTCCGGCAACGCGACCATCCTGCGCGGCGGCTCCGAAGCCATCCATTCCAACCGCGCCATCGCCACCTGCATCCAGCGCGGCCTGGCCGACGCCGGCCTGCCCGCCGCGGTGGTACAGGTGGTGGAAACCACCGATCGCGCGGCCGTCGGCGCGCTGATCAGCATGCCCGAGTTCGTCGACGTGATAGTGCCGCGGGGCGGCAAGGGCCTGATCGAACGGATCAGCCGCGATGCCCGGGTGCCGGTGATCAAGCACCTGGACGGCATCTGCCATGTCTATGTGGACGCCCTGGCCGACCTGGCGAAGGCCCAGCAGATCGCCTTCAATGCCAAGTGCTATCGCTACGGCATCTGCGGCGCCATGGAAACCCTGCTGGTCGAGCAGAGCGTCGCGGCGGCCTTCCTGCCGTCCATGGCCGCGATGTTCGCGGAGAAGGGCGTCGAGTTACGCGGCTGCGAACGCACCCGGGCGCTGATCGCGGCGCTGCCGGCGAGCGAGGCGGACTGGGGCACCGAGTACCTGGCGCCGATCCTGTCGATCCGGGTGGTCGACGGCCTGGAGCAGGCCATCGAGCACATCAACCAGCATGGCTCGCACCACACCGATTCGATAGTCACCGAACACCAGGGCCATGCCCGGCGCTTTCTCGCCGAGGTGGACTCCAGCTCGGTGATGCTCAATACCCCGACCTGCTTCGCCGATGGCTTCGAATACGGCCTGGGCGCGGAGATCGGCATCTCCACCGACAAGCTGCACGCCCGCGGGCCGGTGGGGCTGGAAGGCCTGACCTGCGAAAAATATGTGGTGATCGGTGACGGTCAGCTGCGTGGCTAGACGAATCGGCCTGCTCGGCGGCACCTTCGATCCGATCCATATCGGCCACCTGCGGGGGGCGATCGAGGTGGCCGAGCAGTTCGGCCTGGACGAAGTGCGCCTGCTGCCCAATGCCCGTCCGCCGCACCGCGAGACGCCCCGGGTGGCGGCCAGCGACCGGCTGGCCATGGTGGCCTGCGCGGTGGCGGATGTGCCGGGGCTGCGGGTCGACGATCGCGAATTGCTGCGTGACAAGCCGTCCTACAGCATCGACACCCTGGAGTCGCTGCGTGCCGAGCTGGCGGCGACCGATCAATTGTTCCTGTTGCTGGGCTGGGATGCCTTCTGCGGGCTGCCGACCTGGCATCGCTGGGACGAGCTGCTCGAGCATTGTCATATTCTGGTGCTGCAACGCCCGGATGCTGACAGCGATGCGCCGCAAGCCTTGCGCGACCTGCTGGCGGCCCGCAGCGTCGGCGATCCGCAGGCCCTCAGTGGCCCGAGCGGGCAGATCGCGTTCATCTGGCAGACGCCCCTGGCGGTATCAGCCACTCAGATCCGGGCGTTGCTGGCCGACGGCAAGTCGGTGCGTTTCCTGGTGCCCGACGGGGTGCTGGCCTATATCCATGCGCACGGGCTGTACCGTGCGTGAATTCTCTGCAAGACACATGAGTTACCTATGAAAAAGAAATTAATGCCGAGCGAAGACCTGGTCAAACTGGCCATCGCTGCCCTGGAAGACATCAAGGCCCAGGACATCGTGACCATCGATGTACGCGAGAAGACCAGCATCACCGATTTCATGGTGATCGCCTCCGGCACCTCCAACCGTCACGTCAAGTCCCTGGTGGACAACGTGCTGGAGAAGGTCAAGGAAAAGGGCGTGCGTCCGCTGGGCAGCGAAGGCCTGGACACCGGTGAGTGGGCGCTGCTGGACCTGGGCGACATAGTCGTCCACGTGATGCTGCCCACCGCCCGCCAGTTCTATGACCTGGAGCGGCTGTGGCAGGGTGCCGAGCAGAGCCGGGCCCAGTTCAGCCCCGAGTCCGCCAGCCACGACCCCGAATAAGGTCCGCCGTTGCGCCTGCGCCTGATCGCCGTCGGTTCACGGATGCCGCGCTGGGTGGAAGAGGGTTGGCAGGAATACGCCAAGCGCCTGCCCGCCGAGCTGCCCCTGGACCTGGTGGAAATCCCGCTCAATACCCGTGGCAAGAATGCCGACGTGGCACGCCTGATCCGTCAGGAGGGCGAAGCCATGCTCGCCAAGGTGCAGCCGGGGGAGAAGATCGTCACCCTGGAGGTCGAGGGCCGGCCCTGGAGCACCGAGCAACTGGCCCGCGAGCTGGAGAAATGGCGCCTGGATGCGCGCACCGTGAACCTGATGGTCGGCGGTCCGGAAGGCCTGGCGCCCGAGGTGCAGGCACGCAGCGAGCAGCGCTGGTCCCTGTCGCCATTGACCTTGCCGCACCCGCTGGTGCGCATCCTGATCGGCGAACAGATCTACCGGGCTTGGACGGTCTTGTCCGGGCACCCGTACCATAAATGATGGATAGGCCCTAAATGCCGCAGCCGATCCGCCTCAAGGACCATGAAAAGGACGCCCGTCAGGTGCGTCAGCGCGTGGCCGTCGGGGCGATTGCCGTGGGCCTGCTGACCTGCGTGCTGATCGCGCGTCTGTATTTCCTGCAGGTGGTGCAATACGAGTATCACTCGACCCTGTCGGAGAACAACCGCGTCCATGTCCAGCCGCTGCCACCGACCCGCGGGCTGATCTTCGACCGCAACGGGCTGATCATCGCCGACAACCGACCCAGCTTCAGCCTGACCCTGACCCGCGAGCGGGCCGGCGACTGGCAGCAGGTGCTGAAGGTGATGGCCGAGGTGCTGGAACTGCCGGAGGAGGAGCGGGCCCTGTTCGAGAAGCGCGTGCGCCAGGGGCGGCGGCCCTTCGAGCCGGTGCCGGTGCTGTTCGAGCTGAGCGAGGAACAGATCGCCCGGGTGGCGGTCAATCAATTCCGCCTGCCGGGGGTCGAGGTGGTGGCCCAACTGGTGCGGCATTATCCCCAGGGACAAAGCTTCGCCCACTCGGTCGGTTATGTCGGGCGGATCAACGAGGCGGAACTGAAGAAGCTCGATCCGGTGGACTACAGCGGCACCCACCATATCGGCAAGACCGGCATCGAGCGCTTCTACGAGGAGCAGTTGCACGGCGAGGTCGGTTACGAGGAGGTCGAGACCAATGCCCGTGGCCGGGTCTTGCGGGTGCTCAAACGCACCGATCCGGTACCCGGCAAGGACATCATGCTGACCCTCGACAAGCGCCTGCAGGATGCCGCCGAGGCCGCCCTGGCCGGCCGACGCGGGGCCATAGTGGCCATCGAACCGTCCAGCGGCGATGTACTGGCGATGGTCAGCCAGCCGAGTTTCGACCCCAACCTGTTCGTCACCGGCATCGGCTTCAAGGCCTATGCCGAGCTGCGTGACTCCCTCGACCGGCCCCTGTACAACCGGGTGTTGCGCGGCCTGTACCCGCCGGGTTCGACCATCAAGCCGATGATGGCGGTCGCCGGGCTGGACAGTGGGGTGACCACGCCGTCGAGCCGGGTCTTCGACCCGGGCTTCTACCAGTTGCCCAATTACGATCACAAGTACCGCAACTGGAACCGCAGCGGCGATGGCTGGGTGAACCTGGAAATGGCGATCATGCGCAGCAACGACACCTATTTCTACGACCTTGCGCACAAGATGGGCATCGACCGCATGCACGACTACATGAGCCGCTTCGGCCTCGGCCAGCGGGTCTCGCTGGACATGTTCGAGGAGTCCAGCGGGTTGATGCCGTCCCGCGAATGGAAGCGGGGCCGTTACCGCCAGGCCTGGTACCCGGGCGAGACCCTGATCCTGGGGATCGGCCAGGGCTACATGCAGGCCACACCCCTGCAGTTGGCCCAGGCTACCGCGCTGATGGCCAGTCGCGGCAAGTGGATACGCCCGCACCTGGCCAAGACCATCGAGGGGCAGGCGCCGGTTGATCCGGCGCCCATGGCGGATATTCAGTTGCGCGATCCGAAGTTCTGGGATCATGCGCGTTTCGGCATGGAACAGGTGATGCACGGCCCCCGTGGCACGGCGCGCAAGGTCGGGGATGCGGCGCTCTATCGGCTGGCCGGCAAGAGCGGTACCGCCCAGGTGGTGGCGATCAAGCAGGGCGAGAAATACGACCGCTCCAAGGTGCTGGAACGCCACCGTGACCACGCCCTGTTCATCGCCTACGCCCCGGCGGACAAGCCGACCATCGCGGTGGCGGTGATGGTGGAGAACGGCGAGTCCGGCTCCGGGGTGGCTGCACCCGTGGCCAAGCAGGTGATAGACGCCTGGCTGCTGGACGAGCAGGGGCAACTCAAGGCGCAGTACGCACCGCCCCTGGCGGCGGAGGGGGTACGGCCATGAGCAATGCATTCGACCGTAATCTATCCAACGAGGACGTGTTGCGCCGTCGCGCCAGCCTGCTGCAGCGCCTGCACATCGATGGCCAACTGCTGCTGTTGCTGTTGATAGTCGCGGCCGGCGGCCTGTTCGTGCTCTATTCGGCCAGCGGCAAGAATTGGGACCTGTTGATCAAGCAGGCCAGCTCCTTCGGCATCGGCCTGGTGCTGATGGTGTTCATCGCCCAGTTCGAGCCGCGCTTTATGGCCCGTTGGGTGCCGTTGGCCTACCTGATGGGGGTCGGCCTGCTGGTGGCGGTGGACGTCATGGGGCACAACGCCATGGGCGCCACCCGCTGGATCAATATCCCGGGGGTGATCCGCTTCCAGCCCTCGGAATTCATGAAGATCATCATGCCGGCGACCATCGCCTGGTACCTGGCCAAGCGCAGCCTGCCGCCACGGCTGCAGCATATTGCAATCAGCCTGGCGCTGATTGGCATCCCCTTCGTGCTGGTGGTCCGCCAGCCGGACCTGGGTACCTCGCTGCTGATTCTGGCGTCGGGAGCCTTCGTGATGTTCGTTGCCGGCCTGCGCTGGCGCTGGATACTCGGGGCGGTGGCGGCCGTGGTGCCGATCGCGGTGGGCATGTGGTACTTCGTGCTGCTGCAGTACCAGCGGCAACGGGTGCTGACCTTTCTCGACCCGGAAAGCGATCCGCTGGGCACCGGCTGGAATATCATCCAGTCCAAGGCGGCGATCGGCTCGGGCGGGGTGTTCGGCAAGGGCTGGCTGCTCGGTACCCAGTCGCACCTGGATTTTTTGCCGGAAAGCCATACGGACTTTATCATTGCGGTCCTCGGCGAGGAGTTCGGCCTGGTGGGCATCTGCCTGCTGCTGCTGGTTTACCTGCTGTTGATCGGTCGTGGGCTGGTTATCACTGTCCAGGCACAGACACTCTTCGGTAAGCTGCTGGCCGGCAGTCTGACGATGACCTTCTTCGTTTACGTATTCGTCAATATCGGCATGGTCAGCGGGCTGTTGCCGGTGGTGGGCGTTCCCTTGCCCTTTATCAGTTATGGCGGCACCTCGATGGTGACGCTGCTTGCAGGTTTTGGCATTTTAATGGCGGTCCACACGCATCGTAAGTGGATTGCCCAGGTGTGATCAGGTGAAGAGTTCAATGCTAAGAATGCGTCGCTGGGCGGCTGGAAATCTGCGCTGGGTCGGTTTGGCCGGTCTGTTCGGTGGGCTGGTCCAGGCGGCCGATTACGAGGCTGTGCCCCAGGTGGCCGAGTTCGTCGCCGAGATGACCCGCGACTATGGGTTCGCCGACGAGCAACTGGTGGAGCTGTTTCGCCAGGCCGAGCGCAAGCAGGCGATCCTGGATGCCATCTCCCGTCCGGCGGAGAAGGTCAAACCCTGGAAGGACTATCGGCCGATCTTCCTCACCGACTCGCGCATCGCCCGCGGCGTGGACTTCTGGCGCCAGCACGAGGCGACGCTGACGCGGGCCGAGCAGGCATATGGCGTGCCGCCCCAGGTGATCGTCTCGATCATCGGCGTCGAAACCTTCTACGGCGGCAACACCGGCAGCTACCGGGTGCTGGATGCGCTCTCGACCCTGGCCTTCGACTACCCGCCGCGCGCGCCCTTCTTCCGCCAGCAGCTCAAGGAGTTCCTCCTGCTCAGCCGTGAAGAACAGGTCGACCCGCTGACCCTCAAGGGCTCCTATGCCGGTGCCATGGGCCTGGCGCAGTTCATGCCGAGCAGTTTCCGCGCCTATGCCGTGGACTTCGACAACGACGGTCATATCGATATCTGGAACAACCCGGTGGATGCCATCGGCAGCGTCGCCAGCTACTTCAAGCACCATGGCTGGAAGGCCGGGCAGCCGGTGGTCAGCCGGGCCCAGGTCAAGGGTGAACGGGTGGACGAGGGCCTGACGGTGGGCATCGAGCCGCTGAAAAATGTCGGCGAACTGCGTGCCCTGGGCTGGACCAGCCAGGATCCGCTGGCCGACGACCTGCGGGTCACCGCCTTCCGCCTGGAGGCCGCCGAAGGTCCCGAGCACTGGCTGGGCCTGCCGAACTTCTACACCATCACCCGCTACAACCGCAGCGTGATGTACGCCATGGCCGTGCATCAGTTGTCGGAGTCGCTGGTCCAGGCTCGGGGACTCGATTGATGCTGTCACGCTCACTGCCGATCACCTTGGTCGCCGGCGCCCTGCTGGTGCTGCTGGCCAGCTGTTCCTCCCAGCGCACGCCCAAGCCGGTGGCGCCGATCAAGTCCGGCGGGGCGGTGTCCGGGCCGGGTGACTTCAGCCGGCCGCACCGCGATGGCGCGCCCTGGTGGGAGGTGGATGTGTCGCGCATTCCCGATGCCGTGCCCATGCCCCACTATGGGCGGGTCAAGGCCAACCCCTACACGGTGCTCGGCCAGACCTATTACCCGATCAACGATGCGCGGCGCTACCGGGCCAGCGGCACCGCCTCCTGGTACGGCACCAAGTTCCATGGCCAGGCCACCGCCAACGGCGAGGCCTATGACCTCTATGGCATGACGGCCGCGCACAAGACCCTGCCGCTGCCCAGCTATGTGCGGGTCACCAGCCTGGACAACGGTAAGAGCGTCATCCTGCGGGTCAACGACCGTGGGCCCTTCTATTCCGACCGGATCATCGACCTCTCCTTCGCCGCGGCGAAGAAGCTCGGTTATGCCGAAAGCGGCACGGCCCGGGTCAAGGTCGAAGGCATTGACCCCAACGAGTGGTGGGCCCAGCAGGGACGGCCGGTGCCCATGATGATGGCCGGTCCGCAGATGGCCAAGATGCCGCCCGCCGCTGCGTTGCCCGTGGCCCAGCCCATGGCGGCCTCGATCGAGCAGTATTCACCGCCGGCCCAGCAGCACGCCGCCGCCGTGCTGCCGGTGCAGATAGACGCAAAAAAAAACGCTTCAGTCGGAGCATCTGGCCTGTATCTCCAAGTGGGCGCCTTCGCCAATCCGGACGCTGCGGAACTTCTCAAGGCCAAGTTGAGCCAGACGGTGAGTGCCACGGTGTTTATCAACTCGGTGGTGCGCAACCAGCAGATCCTGCACCGGGTACGCCTGGGACCGATCGGCACTCAGGGTGAGGTCCTGCAACTGCAGGACAGCGTGCGGCTGGCCAACTTGGGCGAGCCGACCCTGGTGCGGGCCGAGTGAGCCTGTTGCCGCATTTCAATCAGTTTTAACTTAAACCAGCTTTCGAGAGACGGATGAATATCACCAGCTTGACCCAACGCCTGTACCTGCTAGTCCTGTTGACCGTCACGCCCGCCGCCTGGGCCGCCGAGCAAGTGGTGCCCGCGCCGCCGCAACTGGCTGCCACCGCCTATGTGCTGATGGATGCCGTCAGCGGCAATATCCTGGTGCAGAACAATGGCGACCAGCGCCTGCCGCCGGCCAGCCTGACCAAGCTGATGACCGCCTATATGGCGACCCTGGAAATCCGCCGTGGCCAGATCGGCGAAAAGGATCTGGTGACCATCAGCGAAAACGCCTGGCGCACCGGTGGTTCGCGGATGTTCATCCAGGTCGGCACCCAGGTCTCGGTCAGCGACCTGCTGCATGGCATCATCATCCAGTCGGGCAACGACGCCAGCGTGGCCATCGCCGAGCACATCGCCGGCAGCGAAGGGGCCTTCGTCGACATGATGAACACCACCGCCCAGCGCCTGGGCATGGACAACAGCCACTTCATGAATGCCACCGGCCTGCCGGATCCCGAGCATTATGCCTCGGCCGCCGATATGGCCAAGCTGGCGCGGGCGATCATCTACGAGGATCCCGAGCACTACGCCATCTACTCCCAGAAGGAATTCTTCTGGAACAATATCAAGCAGCCGAACCGCAACCTGCTGCTGTGGCGCGACAAGACGGTGGACGGCCTGAAGACCGGCCATACCGAGGAAGCCGGCTTCTGCCTGGTGTCCTCCGCCGTGCGTGACGGCATGCGCCTGGTCACCGTGGTGTTCGGCACCAAGAGCGAGCAGGCCCGTGCTGCGGAAACCCAGAAGCTGCTGACCTATGGCTTCCGTTTCTTCGAAACCCAGACCTTCCACAAGAAGGGCGCCGAACTGGCCCAGGCGGTGGTGTGGAAGGGTGCCGAGCGCCAGGTCAAGGCCGGCCTGGCCCAGGACCTGACCCTCAGCGCGCAGAAGGGCCAGCTGAAGAACATGGTTGCCAGCATGACCCTGGACCCGCAACTGATCGCACCTATCGCCCAGGGCGCGGTGATCGGCAAGGTCGAGGTCAAGCTGGGTGACAAATTGGTGCAGAGCGCCGACCTGGTCGCCCTGGAAGCCGTCGAGGAAGGCGGTTTCTTCCGCCGCCTGTGGGACGGCATCCGCCTGTTCTTCTTCGGCCTGTTCAACTGATCGACGACCGAAAGTCGCCCGCCTTGCTCTGATCCGCGCCGGCGGGCGTTCGTCCTTGCGGATCACGAGTTCGCCGCGACCATGACTGATGTAAAGAACGTAACCATCGAACTGCCCTGCGAGGGCTACCCGATCAAGGTGATAGGCGATGCCGGCGAAGGCTTCGCCGACTTGGTGATCGAGATCATACGGCTGCATGCGCCCGGCCTGGATGCCGGCAGCCTGGTGCTGCGCGACAGCCGCAACGGGCGTTACCAGACGGTGCAGGTGCTGATCACGGCCACCAGCATCGAGCAGTTGCAGGACATCAACAGTGCCCTGCGTGCCACCGGGCGCGTGCACATGGTGTTGTGATGACACGAGCACTCGGCGTTCGCGAACTGGGCCAGCAGGACTACGAGCCCACCTGGCACGCGATGCAACGCTTCACCGATGCCCGTGACCCGCTGACGGCGGATCAGATCTGGCTGCTGCAGCACCCCCCCGTCTTCACCCAGGGCCAGGCCGGCAAGGCCGAACACCTGCTGCTGCCCGGGAACATCCCGGTGGTCAAGGTCGACCGCGGCGGCCAGGTGACCTATCACGGCCCCGGCCAGCTGGTGGCCTACTTGCTGCTGGACGTGCGGCGCCTGGGCTTCGGCGTGCGCGAGCTGGTCAGTCGCATCGAGCAGAGCCTGATCGCGCTGCTCGCCAGCTATGGGGTGGATGCCCTGGCCAGGCCGGATGCCCCGGGGGTCTACGTGGA
>DATDTH010000298.1:0-4631 GCA_035290985.1 Pseudomonas sp.
CCTGGCTGCGGGCCAGCTTGTGGATCTGTTTGCGCAGGGTGCGCATGGGCGGCGAGTCGCCGAGCAGGCGGCTGTCCACGGGCAACTCTTCGCCGCCGGCCACGCCCAGGCGCAGGGCGGTATTGACCAGCTCGCGCAGGCGACCGAGGTCCACCGGCTTGGTGAGGAAATCGAAGGCGCCGGCCTTCAGGGCATGAATGGCGGTGTCCAGGCTGCCATAGGCGGTGATCATGGCGACCGGCACCTGGGGGTGGCGCTGCTGGATATGCTGCACCAACTCCAGGCCCGTGCCATCGGGCAGGCGCATGTCGGTCAGGCACAGGTCGAAGGGCTCGCGGGCCAGCCATTCGCGGGCTTCCTTGACGTTGCGGGCGCAACGGGTATCGAGTTTCATCCGCCCCAGGGTGATTTCCAGAAGTTCGCGGATATCGGGTTCGTCGTCGACTATCAGGGCTCTCTGCCGGGCGGTCATGGTCAGCTCAGTTTGCGTGGATGGGCGAAGGTGATGCGAAAGCAGCTGCCGCCGCCGTCACGCGTTTTATAGTCCAGGCGCGCCTGGTTGCTCTCGCACAGCTCGCGGGAGATATACAGGCCCAGGCCGGTGCCCTTGCTTTCGGTGGTGTAGAAGGGTTCGAAGATATGCTGCACCTGTTCCGGGGGAACGCCCGCGCCGTCGTCGAGCACCTCTAGCACCGGTAAGTCGCTGTCCGCATCGCGGAACAGCCTGAGCCAGACCTGGGCGCGGGCGTGCTTCTGCTGGCTGTAGCGCAAGGCGTTCTCCACCAGATTGGTGAGTACCTGGGTCAGTTGATGGGGGTCCATGCGCGTCTGGATGGTGCTGCCGCTGGTTTCCAGGTGCAGCAGCTGATTGGCCGGCGCGGCGCTGCGAAACTCGCTGGCGAAACGGTGCAGCCAGTATTTCAGGTCGAGCAGTTGCGGCTCGGACTGACGTCGGCGTGACAGTTGCAGCACGTTTTCGATCACCAGGTTCATTCGCCGGGAGTGGTCCTGGATGATTTGCGCCAGGCGCAGGTCGGGGCCTTCCAGTACCTCCGACTCCTGCAGCAGTTGCGCCGCGTGGCTGATGGCGCCCAGGGGGTTGCGGATCTCGTGGGCGATGCCGGCAGTCAGGCGGCCCAGAGAGGCGAGTTTCAGCTGCTGGGCCTGCTGCGCGACCTGGGAAATGTCGTCGAGAAAGATCAGGGTGTGCTGCTCCGTGCCCCGTTGCAGGGTCACAAAGCTGGGCTGCAGGACCGGACCATCGAGCAGCGCCTGCAGGCTGGCCGGGCGCAGGCTCGGATTGTGCAGCCACTGCTGCAGACGCTTGACCAGTTCGGGGCAGTGCGGATCGAGGATCTTGCCTTCCAGTTTGCCGCGACCCAGCAGGTTCAGCGCGCCCTGGTTGGCCAGCAGCACCCGGTGCTGGGTATCCAGCACCAGGATGCCGGTGCGCATGCGCTGCAGGATCTGGGCGTTGAGTGCCTCCAGGTTGGCGACGTCGGTCGCCCGCTGGGCGGCCAGGCTTTCACTGACTTGGGCGCGCCGGGTCAGACCCTGCACGAACAGCGCGGCGGCGAAACACAGGGCGCCCAAGGCGCCCGCCTGCACATACTGGGTCGTGGCCGCCGAGCGGCTGAGGCTCAGGTAGAAGGTCAGGGTGAGCATGCACAGCGCGCCCACCGCGGCGATCAGCAAGCCGATGCGCCCGCGCAGCAGGATATTGGCGATGGCGACTGCGACTATCAGCAGGTTGCCGATACCGCTAGGCGTCCCCCCGGCCGCATAGAACAGGCCCGAGAGCAGCAGCACGTCGACCAGGGCCAAACTGAAAATCTGGGTCAGGTGCCGGGGTTGTCGAACCAGGAGGGCGACCAGGATGTTCAGGCCCAGGTAAAACCAGCTGCCATGGCGAAACAGCCTTTCGTTGGCCAGGTTCAGCAGTTCATCGTCCAGGTTGCTGGAGATCAGCAGTACCAGGGCCAAGCCTATGATCAGGCGGTAGAGGTGGTAGAGGCGCAGGACCCGACGGCCCTGGTTGTCGCTGAATGTCAGGGTTTCAGCGCTCACTGGAAGGCGGACCTTGTTCCAGGTGCGCCTGGCTGCAATACCAGCGGCCATCCTGGGTCAGGGCGCGTGTTTGCGGCACGTGTACGCCGCATTGGCTGCAGCGCACCATGGGGGTGATCAGGTCCTGCTTGGGGCGGGAGGGTTTGCGCAGGCGCTGCCAGAGCCAGAGGGCGGCAAGAATGACGGCAAGCCAGAACAGCAGGCGAAACAGGCCCATAAGACGCTCTTCGGTGAGTTAGGCTGGCAGTTTAGCCAATCAGGCTCCGCGCATACAAATGCGCCGTTGAGCTGTTTGGCGAACCCTTGATGCTCTTGTAGGAGTGAGCTTGCTCGCGAAGCTTGTGCAAGGCCTATTTTGCGATCATCGGCCAGGCGTCTCGATGCTCCTATAAAGGCTCCACAGGGCGTCAAACATAAACGAGTGCATATGCGTAGCCATAAAAAAAGAGGCCTAAATAAGGCCTCTTTTGGGTTGCGCTGCTGTCGGTCAGTCGAAGAGACCGAAGGTCATGTAGCTCCACCAGGAGCGGTCGTTGCCGGCTTCTTCCGATTCGGGCGCTTCTTCTTCCTGGTTCTCCGATTTCAGCTCGGAGGGAATGCTTTCCTCGGCATCTTCGTACTGGCGGATCACGTCCTGGCTGGCGCGGGTCTCGCCCGGTGGCAGGGGGGTGTCGGTTTCGAGTAGGCCGAGGGTGGCCTTGGCCAGCCAGGAGCGATTGTCGGCTTCCTCTTCGCGCGGCACGAACTGGCCGCTTTCCAGGGTCGGGTGGTCGGGGTAGTTGAGCTTGAGGGTTTCCAGGCTGGTGGCTGCCAGATCGTCCAGGCTCAGGCGCTGGTAGGCTTCGGTCATCACCGCCAGGCCATCGCCGACTGCCGGGGTCTCCTGGAAGTTTTCCACCACGTAGCGGCCGCGGTTGGCGGCGGCGACATAGGCCTGGCGTTGCAGGTAATAGTTCGCCACATGGATTTCATAGGCCGCCAGCAGGTTGCGCAGGTAGATCATGCGCGCCTTGGCGTCCGGGGCGTAGCGGCTGTTGGGGAAGCGGCTGGTGAGTTGGGCGAACTCGTTGAAGGAGTCGCGGGCGGCACCCGGGTCGCGCTTGGTCATGTCCAACGGCAGGAAGCGCGCCAGCAGGCCGCGGTCCTGGTCGAAGGCGGCGAGGCCCTTCAGGTAGTAGGCGTAGTCCACATTGGCATGCTGCGGATGCAGGCGGATGAAGCGCTCGGCGGCCGACTTGGCGGCTTCGGGCTCGGCGTTCTTATAGTAGGCATAGATCAGCTCCAGCTGCGCCTGTTCGGCATAGCGGCCGAAGGGGTAGCGCGACTCCAGCGCTTTCAGCTTGCCTACCGCACTGGTATAGCTCTTGCCGTCCAGGTCGGCCTGGGCCTGCTGGTACAGTTCGGTCTCGCTCAGGTTCTCGTCAACGGTGTCGTTGGACGAACAGGCGGCCGTGAGGGCGAGGATGGCGATCAGCAGCAGGTGTTTCACTTGCATGGCGGCTTGCGTCCCTGTGACGGCTGAGGGCCGTCCTGTTATGATGAGTGCCCCGCGGTACCCCCGGGACAAAGACGCCGTATTTAACCACAAGCGCGCAGCCGAAACCAAAGGCTACGCCGCGCCGCGACCGAGCATGCCTCCGATTACTACACAAGCCATACAACTGCGCGCCGTGGTGCCGTCCGATTTGGGCGGCCAGCGTCTCGATCAGGTTGCCGCCCAGCTCTTCGCCGAGCATTCCCGTTCACGCCTGACTGCCTGGATCAAGGACGGCCTGCTGCGGGTCGACGGTGACGTCATCCGCCCGCGGGACATAGTGCATGGCGGCTCGGTGCTCGAGTTGAATGCCGAGCAGGAGGCCCAGGGCGAGTGGCTGGCCCAGGACATCGCACTGGATATCGTCTACGAAGACGAGCATATCCTGGTGATCAACAAGCCCGCGGGCCTGGTGGTGCATCCGGCCGTCGGCCACCAGGACGGCACCTTGCTGAATGCCTTGCTGCACCATGTGCCGGACATTATCAACGTACCGCGAGCCGGCATCGTGCATCGCCTGGACAAGGACACCACCGGGCTGATGGTGGTGGCCAAGACGCTGGAGGCGCAGACCCAGCTGGTCGACCAGCTGCAAAAGCGCAGCGTCAGCCGCATCTACGAGTGCATCGTCATTGGCGTCATCACCTCGGGTGGCAAGGTCGATGCGCCCATCGGTCGTCACGGCCAGCAACGCCAGCGCATGGCGGTGATGGCGGGCGGCAAGCAGGCCGTCAGTCATTACCGGGTGCTGGAGCGCTTTCGCTCGCACACCCATACCCGGGTCAAGCTGGAAACCGGGCGCACGCACCAGATTCGCGTGCACATGGCCCATATCAATTACCCCTTGGTCGGCGACCCGGCCTACGGCGGACGCTTCCGCATTCCGCCAGCCGCCAGCGCCACCCTGGTCCAGTCCCTGAAGGATTTTCCCCGGCAGGCACTGCATGCGCGCTTTCTCGAGCTGAATCACCCGGCCACGGGCCAGCGGATGAAGTGGGAATCGCCCCTGCCGGAAGACTTCGTCTGGCTG
>DATDTH010000299.1:0-3763 GCA_035290985.1 Pseudomonas sp.
TCTAGTTGCCGGCCGCGTTCAGCTCCGGCGACCACACGCAGACGCTGAACTGCCCGGGCACCACCGCGACTATGCCGCCGCCGACCCCGCTCTTGCCCGGCAGGCCGACCCGGTAGGCGAAATTGCCCGCCTCGTCGTACAGGCCACTGGTGGCCATCAGCGCATTGACCTGCTTGACCTGGCGCGGGCTCAGGATTTGCTCGCCGCTGTGCAGGCAATGGCCCTGGTTGGCCAGAAAGCTGAAGGCTCGTGCCAAGTCGGCGCAGCTCAGGCGCAGCGCGCAATGGTGGAAATAACTGCGCAACACCTCTTCCACCTCGTTGTGGAAATTGCCGAAGGACTGCATCAGGTAGGCCATGGCCGCATTGCGTGCCCGGTGCTGGTATTCCGAGCGGGCCACAACCTCGTCCGAATTCAGGTGCGGGTTGCCGCTCAGGCGCCGGACGAAATCGCGCAGCGACTGGGCCGGCGAGGCGAAGCGCGACTGGTTGATGTCGCAGATCACCAGGGCGCCGGCGTTGATAAAGGGGTTGCGCGGAATGCCGCGCTCGAACTCCAGCTGCACCAGGGAATTGAACGGCTGGCCGGACGGTTCCTGCCCCAGGCGCTGCCAAATCGCCTCGCCGGAATGCTGGATGGCCTGCACCAGGCTGAACACCTTGGAAATGCTCTGGATCGAGAACGGCACCTGCCCATCGCCGGCGCAATAGAGTTCGCCATCGTTGCTGTACACCGCGATGCCCAGCTGCGCCGCCGGCACCTTGGCCAGCGCTGGAATATAGTCGGCCACCTTGCCCTGGCCCAGCAGCGGCCTGACCTCGGCCAGAATCTCGTTCAACAGTTCCTGCATGGCGTCCTTCTTCCCGTCGCGGAGACGTTCCGCACTACGGGTTCTGGACGCTCCGAGGCGGGTCCGCATCACAGCGAAGCCATTGCTTTTGCAGGGGGCGCCGTGGTCACCGAGCGCTCGGCATCCCAGCGCCGCCTATTCATCAGTCGTCTATCGGGCCTCTATGGTGTACTGCCTTCGGCGAGTACACCCTACCTGGACCGCGCTCTTCTGGGATGTTTTGTAGGTTTGCCCCATGAGCTGGTATCGGCAGCAACTGCTGTAGCTACACCTCATTCGGACATAGCCACTCACAATCCGTCGCGTAGACGGTAACCGACGCCCGCTTCGGTGACGATAAACCGCGGGTTGGCCGGGTCGTCGCCGAGTTTCTGGCGCAGATGGCCCACCACCACCCGCAGGTAATGACTGTCCTCGATATGGCTGGCGCCCCAGATCTCCTTGAGCAGTTGTTGCTGAATGAGCACACGGCCAGGATGTCGGGCGAGCGCGGCCAGTACCTCGTACTCCTTGCGGGTCAGCGCCACTTCAACTCCGTCCAGGGTCACCCGTCGATAGGCGAAGTCCACCGTCAGCGGCCCGCTGCTGACCCGTGCGTCCCCTTGCTCGCCGCTACCGGCCAGGCGCAGCAACACGCGCACACGGGCGAGAAACTCCTGGATACCGAAGGGCTTGGTCACGTAATCATTGGCGCCGCCGTCCAGGGCCAGGACTTTTTCACTCTCGCTGGCGCGCACCGAGAGCACCAGCACAGGCACCTGGGACCACTCGCGCAAGTCGCGCAGCACCGTCTGGCCATCTCTATCCGGCAAGCCGAGGTCGAGCACCACCAGATCCGGTTTGGCCAGTGCCGCCTGGGCCAGTCCTTCGCCGCCGCTGGCGGCCTCCAGCACCTTGTAGCCCTGGGCCTTCAGGCTGATCTGCAGAAACTTGCGGATCTGCGCCTCGTCGTCGATAACCAGAATGGTCGGTTGATTGGTCATCATTGCACTCGTTCGTCAAAGCGCTTTCGCTGGGGATCTAGAGCTCGTCTTCCAGCCTAGGCTGGGGATGCAGCGGCAGGTGCAGGCACAGGGTAGCACCCTGGCCCTCCAGGCCCTCGCCCACGGTCACCCGGCCGCCATGGGCGCCGACCATGCCCTGACAGATCGCCAGTCCCAGGCCGGTGCCCTGCCTGCCGCGATCGCCCCGCGCGGCGGTATAGAACATGTCGAAGATTTTTTCCCGTTCGGCTTCCGGGATGCCCGGCCCCTGGTCGCTCACGGCAAAGCGCAACTCGTTGGAGTCGCTCTCGACCCGGATACGCAAGCGGCCCTGGCTGGGCGAGAAACGTGCCGCGTTTTCCAGCACGTTGATCAAGGCCTGCTCGATCAGCGCGCCATGCACATACAACAGCGGCAATTCGACCGGCAACTGCACCTCGACCCGCAGAGTCGCCAACAAGGGCCGCAGCCGTTGCACGGCACTGGCGACTATATCGCCCGGCGCCACCCAGTCGCGGGCCAGCTTGAGGGCACCATGGCCCAGGCGGGTCATGTCCAGCAGGTTCTGGATATAACGATCCAGCCGTTCGGCCTCGTTGCGAGTGCCCTCCAGCAACTCGCGCCTATCGCTCAGGGAGATACCCTCGCCGAGGGTCAGCAGACTGTCGATCGAGCCACGCATGGCCGTCAACGGCGTACGCAGGTCATGGGACACCGAGGCCAGCAAGGCACTGCGCAGCTCCTCGGTCTGCCCGTGCAGACGCGCCGCTTCCAGGTCTTCGGCCAGCTGCGCACGCTCCAGCGCCTGCGCCAGTGGCTGGGCCAGCGCCGCCAGCAAACGGCGCTGCGCCGGTGGCAAGGGCCGACCGTCTTTCGGGCTAATCCCGAGCAGGGCCAAGGGCCCCTCCTCGCCCGACAACGGCCACCACCACCAGCGCCCGCCCGGCAGCGTGCCGGTGCCCAGCCCCGCGGGCTGGGCGTGCTGCCAGGCCCAATCGGCGGCGGCACGTTCCTGCTCGGCAAGCAGCCGCTGCGTACCGGCCTCGACCCGCCACAAGCCATCGCTGCTGCGCGACAACAGGCTGACCTCCAGCTCGCGCCATGCACCCAACTGCTGCAATGCCGCCGCCAGCACCGCCTGGCGGTCGGTGGCGGCGGTCAGCTTGCGCGACAGATCGAGCAAGGCGGTGGTTTCCGTCTGGGTCTGGCGCAAGGCCTCGATCTGGCGGCGCTGGCGCGTGGCGAGATTGCCGGTCAGCGCCGCCATCAGCAGGAAAAACAGCAGGGTCAGCACATCCTGCTGGCGAGCGATGGTCAGCGACCAGGTCGGCGGAATAAAGAAAAAGTTGTAGGCCAGGAACGACAATCCGGCACAGGCCAGCGCCGGCCCCAGGCTGCTGCGCACCGCCACCAGCAGCACGGCGGCAAGGAACACCAGGGAGATATTGGGTAACTCGAGCACCCGCGACACCGCAAGTGCCAGGCCGGTCGCCGCCAGCGCGGCGCCCAGGGCCAGCCCATAGTCACGCCACACCAGGGCCTCGGCGATTCGCCGGGCCGCCTGCGGCGGCTCGGGCGCGCTATCCAGCACGCTGATTTCCAACCCCTGGGCGCATGCCAGGAGTCGCTCCGCCACACCTCGGCCGAACCAGTGCCGTCGCCGCTGCCGACGACTGCGCCCGACCAGGATCAGGCTGGCGCGCCGCTCGCGGGCATGTTCGATCAGGGTCCGCGCCACTTCCCCGGCCCGCAGGCTGACCACTTCGCCGCCGAGACGTTCGGCCAGCTGCTGGGCCGCCTGCAGGTTCGCCAGGCGCCGTTCGTCACGCACCCCGCCGGTGTCCACATACACCACCGACCAGGGCAGATGACGGCGCTCGGCCACCCGGCTGGCATGCCGGACCAGGCGCTCGGCTTGCTGATCGGCGTC
>DATDTH010000300.1:0-4500 GCA_035290985.1 Pseudomonas sp.
ACGACACCCGGCTCTTCGTGGTGCAGGCGGCGGGGGAATGGTTCGACCCACAGCAGAAACTGCATGTCGTGTTGCCCGGTGGGGCCGGGGGCGTCGGTCCCTGGCAGTTGGTGCTGTTCACCGCCAACCTGACCGAAACCCCATAGCGCAAGAAGGGAGCAGTATGGCTGAAGGAAGTATGGGGCTACGCCTGGCGGGACCCGATGCATCGCCCCTGAGCGCAGCGTTCGGCCAGGCCTGGCGGGAGTGGTTGAGTGTTCGCCAGGGCCTGGAAAATGCCGAAGACAGCGACGGCCTGCTGTTGACCCAGACGGCCGAGCGGGCCACCCAGATCACCCGCCGACTCTGGCGCAACGCCTTTGCCCAGGTGGGCGAAGCCGCATCCGGCCAGGTGCGGGCCATGGCTTACGCCTTCGTCGCGCTGATCGATGAGACCCTGCTGTTCACCCCCTGGGTGGGGCAGGCCGCGTGGCAGGAAAAACCCCTGGAGTCACGCCTGTATGGCAGCCGCAGTGCCGGCGAGCGTATCCCGGTGGCGATCAAGAAGGTCCTGGATGAACGCGCGCCAGCCAGTCGGGACCTGGCCAATGTCTACCTGCAATGCATGATCCTCGGCTTTCATGGGCGCCTGCGCGGGCCGCGCGGCGCGGCCATCCATGAAAAATGGCGGCACGCGTTGTTTGCCTTCGCCTGGCAGCGCGACCCGGTCTTCGCGGATGTCTGCGCCTTGCTCGAACGGCCGACCCAGGTGGCGCCGCAACGCTTGCCCGTGCGCCGCTCCTTGCCCGACGGCTTTCGCCTCGGCCTGTTGCTGCTGGCCATGGCGTTGCTGCTGACGGTCGTCGGCCATCTGCTCTGGCAGGACATCGCCCAGGAGTTGGAGCCCGTGCGGTACCTGAGCGATGAGCTGTCCCAGCCGGAGGAAGGCGCGTGAGCCTGACCGAACTGCTGGTGATGACCTTCGCGCTGGTCGTGCTGCTGGTCGCGCTCGGCGCCCTGATCTGGTGGCTGCGCACCCAGGCGGGGGCCGCGACACGCAGCTTTTATAACACCGTGTGCCAAATGGAGCATGACCAGGGGGTGCGCGACCGCTACCAGAACCCCTGGCTGTTGCTGATGGGCGATGAGGCGCGGGGCGCGCAGCTGTGCGCGGACTGGCAACTGATGCCAGTCGGCAAGGCTGGCTGGTTCGGCCGCTGGTGGGCCGATAGCGAGGGCGCGGTGCTGGTGGTGCCCCAGGCGCTGTTCATGCCGGGCGAAGGCGTGAGCGCACCGCTCAATGGCTGGTGGCGCTTGCTCGGCCTGCTCCTGCGGCTGCGCGCCAGCCGGCCCCTGGATGGGCTGATCTGGAGCATTCCGGCGGCCAGTATCTGGACCGACGAACCCAGCGCGGCCTTGGGCGGCCTGGCGCGGCGCAAGTTCATCGACCTGTTGCAGCGGCTCGGGCTCAGCCTGCCGGTCTATGTGGTGATCACCGGCATGGAGCAGGTGGCCGGGTTTCAGGAGTTGATCCGGGCGCTACCCAAAGAGGCCCATGAGCAGGCCTTGGGCTGGTCGTCGCCCTTTGCGCCGGATGCGGCCTGGCAGTCCAGCTGGAGCGACCTGGCGCTCGAGCGTGTGAGCCAGGGGTTGGCCGAGGCGATCATCGAGATCGGCGCACTGAGCGGACAGCTGAGCGAGGAGCTGTACCGCTTGCCGGAGCAGTTCCAGGCAGCGCGTGGCAACCTGCAGGGCCTGCTCGAACCGGTGTTCCAGGGCAATGCCCTGGGCGAGTCGCCGCGTTTTCGCGGCCTGTATTTTACCGCCAGCCAGGCGCTGGCGACTGCGGACGAGGGTGCGCCGCACACCCAGAGCCTGTTCGCTCGCTCGCTGTGGCGGGAGCGGATCATCGCCGAGCGCGGACTGGCCCAGGCGGTTCCGCGCATTCTGCGCCTGCGCCAGCGTTGGCAGCGGGTGGTGGGGATCAGCGCCGCGGTGCTTGGCAGCCTCTGGCTGGGCGCTATGCTCTGGGTCTGGCAGGCGGCGGTGGAGGATGCCGAGGCCCTCGCCAGCCTGCTGCACAAGAGCCAGAGCCGCTATGTGGTCGAGGGCGTGGACAAGAATCGAAAGAGCGTGGCCAAGCACAATATCCAGACCTTCTGGAGCCTGCTGGAGCATGCGCCGCGTTGGCATTTCGCCTCCCTGGCCTTTCCCACCTCCTGGTTGTCCTCCCTGGACGACGACCTGGACGAGGTATTGAAAAGCAGCGCCCGGCGCCAGCTCTACCTGCCGCTGCACGCGCTGCTGCAGGCCGACCTCCAGGCGCTGGGCATGAGCCGTCGTTCGGGACGGCGTTCGAACCTCGACGGCGATGAGCCCGAGCAATGGCAGAACTATGTGCAGGCCAAGGCCCTGCTCGCCGGCGCCATGCAACTCGAACAGCAGAACACCTGGTTCGGCCAGGCCCTGAACAACGATAAGGCGCCGCTGGATGACCTGACGCTGATGGCCAACAGCGCGTTGGAGCTCGAACTGAATGCCGGCACCTTGCGCAAGCGAAGCTTCTACAACCAGGTACTGCGCGATGCTCCGCCGCCGGGGATGGCGCCCCTGAATTTGCAGGAACAGCGCCCGGCCATCGCCGAACACTTCCGCTTGCTGATGCGGTTGTGGTTGACCCAGTTTTTCCTGGCCGACAATTTCGTGGTGCCGGCGGGCTATCTCAAGCAGCACACCCAGAAACTGCAGGCCGGCTACGGCAATTCCCTGGCAGAGCTCGAAGAGGTGGATGGCCTGATCGAGAACCTGCGCGAGCTGATCGCCCTGAGTAACTCGGCCTGGAGCCGCGGCAGCGACCAGGATCTGGTGCCGGGTTATCAGGCGATGCTCAAGGATGTTCGACAAAATGCCTTGCTCGGCCCGGTGGTGGAACAGGAAATCAACAACGAAGCGGCCCGCCTGCAGAAGAGCTTCCGTGATCAATGGATCGCCCAGGGCGGCACGGGCGGCAACCTGCTGTTTCAGCAGAGCAGCGGCAGCATCGCCTTGCAGGACGATATCATCGGCCTGGACAAGGCCATCGAGTCCCTGCTCAGGCGCGATTTCGTGGTCAGCGCACTGCGCGCGGACATCCACAAGGACCAACCGCGGGGCTTCGCCATCGACAGCGAAGGCTTGACGGCCGCCCTGGGCTATTACGCCAGCCACCAGGAGTACGACAAGCTGGAAATGCCGCAGATGCCCGCGGCCTACCGGACAGCGCTCTCGGGCAGTGCGAACAAGGCGGCCGCGACTGCCATGTGGCAGAGCCTGGCCTCGAGTACCCAGCCTCTGGGGCTGCGCGACAAGCCGGCGTTCAAGGTTGCGGTCAGCCAGGCCCTGGACCTGCAGCGCGCCTTCAACGCGCTGGGTCGCCAGGACTTGAGCGCGGCCCTGTTGCTCAACCTGAACCAGCGCGCCTTGCTGGATGTCGAGCGGGCCCTGGTCGAGATCGACGCGCTGCCGGTGTTTCGCCAGGCCTTCGACATCGGCCAGTGGGATGGCGCGCAGAACCTCAGCCAACAGCTGTTCCGTTCGGCCAACCCCCAGGAACTCAAGCAGAGCCTGGCCGAGCAATACAAGGTGATGCTCGGCGCCACCCAGGCCAGCGAACCCGCCCTGGAATGGCTGCTGGTGCAGTATCAGCACCTGACCCTGGACGAGGAGCAAAGGGTCGCTCGGCTGAGCGCCCTGGGCGAGGAAATGCTCAAGTACAAGGCCCAGAACCCGAGCAGCGCCCCGGCGCAGTTCGAACAGCTGGTCAGCCGCGATTTCAGCGAGATGGACCTGCAGTCCTGTGCGCGCATCCTCCAGGCCGCCGCGCTCCTGCAGGGCGGCGACGACCTCTCGCGCCATGGGCAGCGCCTGCGCGACCAGGCCATGCAGCGCTGCAGCGACCTGCAGCAGCAGAGCGCCGCCATCGCCTGGCATCGCCTGGCCGACTACTTCAACCAGTACCTGGCCGGTCGGTTCCCCTTTTCCTACGACACCCAGGCCGCAGATGCCAACCCGCAACGGGTCCGCTACCTGATGCAACTCATCGATGAAAACCTGGTCCAGGCCGAGGCCGGCCTGCAACTCAGCCGCACCAGTGACGGCCTGGCCGCCCAGGACTTCCTCGGCCGACTCAAGCAGGCCAGGACCTGGCTGGGCCCCTTGCTGCTGCGCGACAAGGAGGGTGTGCAGGGGCTGGAAGTGGACATCCGCTGGCGCACCGAGCGTGACCAGGAGCGCGGCGCCGATCAGGTGATCGCCTGGGGCCTGCACTCGGACAGCCAAGATATCCGCTATCCGGGGGATGAGACGCAACGCCTGCGCTGGACCGTGGGCGAGCCGCTCAAGCTGAGCCTGCGCTGGGCGAAGAACGGCTCGCAACGTCCGGCCAACGACCCCCGCCAGCCCAACCTGGCCGTGCTGGACTATGAGGCCGGCTGGGAATACGACGGCTCCTGGGCATTGATGAAGCTGGTGCGTTCGCACATT
>DATDTH010000301.1:0-3017 GCA_035290985.1 Pseudomonas sp.
ATGGCGTCATCATCCTTGGCTGTCGTTGTCGGGTTACGCTTCGCTAACCCGACCTACAAAAGCGCTTCGGCGCAGCGTTCCGCCCCGCTCACGCCTTCACGGCCACAAGTCCCTGGGGCTTGGGTTTGCGAAACACCAGCACGTTGCCCAGCATCACCAGCACCAGGCCGACCAGGGCCGGCGCCGTCCACTGATAGCCCTCGGCGTAGGCCGAAATGTTCAGCGCCACCAGCGGAAAGAGCACGGTGCAGTAGGCCGCGCGTTCCGGCCCCATGCGTCCGACCAGGGTCAGGTAGGCGGTGAAGCCGATGACCGAGCCGGGGATCGCCAGGTACAGCAGCGAGCCAATATAGCGGCCGTTCCACTCGAAGCCAAAAGGCGTGCCGCTGGCCAGGCAGTAGCCCACCAGCAGCAGTGCGCCGTAGAGCATGCCCCAGGCATTGGTGGTCAGCGGACGCAGGCCGGCGCGTTGCTGCAGGCTCGAAAGCATATTGCCGGCGCTGAAACACAGGGTGCCGATCAGGGCCAGCCCCAGGCCGATCAGGGTTTCGCGGCTGGCCGCGTGCCCGGCCAGCTCCGGCCAGAACAAGAGCCCCAGGCCGGCCAGGCCCAGCGCGCCGCCGACCAGCACGTTGACAGCGATCCGCTGGCCAAAGAACAGCCGGGCACTCAGGGCGTTCCACAGGGTCGAGGTGGAAAACACCACGGCGATCAGCCCGCTGGGAATCCACTGGCTGGCGTTGTAGAAACACAGGAAATTCAGGCAGAACAGGCACAAGCCCTGGGCCAGGCAGAACAGCTGGCCTCGGCCGTCGACTTTCTGCAGGCGGCGACTGAGCAAGAGCCCGATGAACAGCACGGCGGCGGCCAGGCCGAAGCGGTAGGCGATGGACACCGGAATGGCCACCACCTGCAACTGCAGCTTGATGGCGATCCAGGTGGTGCCCCAGATCAGCACGGTCAGCAGATAGAGCGACAGGTTCATCAGCAAGCTCCGGTGGATGACCTGCAGTCTGGGCGTGGCGGGTATCGGGCGCTTGCATAAACTTGCGCTTATCTGAGGTGGGGAAATCTGTGACCGACGCCAGCAATCAAAATGCGGCGCCTCGACCGGCTATGCGTGCTGTTGTATACAGCGGCGGAACATTTTTCGATTGAATGGTTGGCGCGCAGTCCGCTGACCGGGAAACCCTTATGCATCAGCTCGTGCGCAATATCCTCTGTTCCATCGCATGCCTGGCCATTTCGGCCCTGAGCCTGGCGGCCTATGGCTTGGGGGCCCTGTTTCTCGCCTCCATCACCTCGGTGAACTCCCTGGACAACCACGGCTTTCTGATGTCAGCGGGTTCTGGCCTGGTCGCGATAGCCGCAGCCCTGCAGCTGTTCCTCTACAAGCGCTGCAATGTGATAGTGCTGTTCATCCATAAAAAGATCATCTGGGTGTTCTTTGTGCTGCCCTTCAGCCTGATCCTGGCGGTGGCCCTTTGGTCGGCCATGAACATCAACCATGACTTCGATGAAAACCGCTACCGGAGCCATTCGAGCAGCCATGATCTGTTCGACTAGGGCTGATACCCGCACCTTCCGCCGCGGTGCACAGAGCGCACCCTACGGGGCAATCTGCCGACGTTGCACGCGACCCTGAGCCCTTGCACGAACTTGCGCTTATTTCAGCCCGCGGGCTGGCAAGCGCCGCCGGCCGCGTTAGCATGGATCAACGAGGTAGAGTCCATGTCGCAACTCGATCAACTCCAGGTATTCCAGGCCATGAGCAGCTCGCCCCATGCCCGGCTCGAGCACTGCGCCGAACTGGAGGACGGCCTGAGCGTGGCGCTCTGGAGCAACCAGCACGACACCCGCGACTATCAGGCCCCGACCCACCACACCCTGAGCTGCTACCTGGCCGGCGGCACCGGCACCTTTCGCCGTGAGCGGCCGGACGACAAGGGCGCGCCGGGCAAGCTGTGCATCCTGCCGGCCGAGCATCAATCGGCCTGGGTGATCAACGGCGCGATCCGCCTGGCCCACCTCTATATCAGCGCCGAGCGGTTCGCCCTGGGCGCCGTCAGCCTGCTCGATCGCGAGCCCCGGGAGTTGCAGCTGCGCGAAGGCACCTTCCTCGACGACCCGCTGCAGGCCGGGCGCTTTCGCCAGCTGGCCCAATTGGACTGGCGGGAACCCGGCGAACGCCTGCTGACCAGCAGCCTGGCCCATGCCATCCTCGACCATGCCCTGCTCTCCCAGGTCGGCCTGCGCGAGGGCCTGCGCCTCAAGGGCGGCCTGGCCCCGAGCCTGCGCCGGCAGCTGCGCGACTATATCGAGCAGCACCTGGACGAGCCAATCAGCCTGGGCGAATTGGCCCAGCGCGCGGCGCTGTCCGAATACCACTTCGCGCGGATGTTCCACACCAGCTTCGGCCTGCCGCCGCACCGCTACTTGCTGGCGCGGCGCCTGGCCCGGGCCCGGCAGCTGCTCGAGCGCAGCGCCTTGCCCCTGGGCGAGGTGGCCCTGGCCTGCGGTTTCGCCAGCGCCAGCCATTTCAGCAACCGCTTTCGCCAGGCCGTCGGCGCGACGCCGGGACAGTATCGCCAGGCGCTGGGGCAATTTACGTAGCCCGGATAAGCCTTGGCGCAATCCGGGGCAACGGGTTTCGCCGAAGCGCTGCGGTGCGCTGAGCGCACCCTACGGGACCGCGTTCTGCCCCATAAGCCGGTATTGGCCGTACCTGGCCACCCTGGCCACCCTCGCGATAAGGACGCCCTGCTCGGCCTCCGCCTGTGCCAAAATCCCAGGCTTTGCCACCCCATAGCCAAGCTATCGCCACCCCATGCCCAGCCTCGACCCGTCCAAGCCCCGATGACCCTGGATATTCAGCAACTGCGCCAGCAGGACTGGCAGCACGCGATCGAGCCGGGCGCCCTGGCCCGGGGCGAGCGTTATGCCCGGCTGGGCTACTCGCGCATCCTCACCCTGGGCGCCGACAGTTTCAGCGCCAGCTGCCAGGGCTCGGGCGACTC
>DATDTH010000302.1:0-2482 GCA_035290985.1 Pseudomonas sp.
AAGCCACTCAGGTGCAAGCTGGCCAATGGCAATCTATCAGCACCCCCGCCGAACTGGATGCCGCCTTGCTTGCCGCACAGAACAACAGCAAGCCACTGCTGCTCGACTGGTACGCCGACTGGTGCATCAGCTGCAAGGTGATCGAGCGCGAGGTGCTGAATGCCCCAACAGTGCTCGACCAACTGCCGCGCTATCGCCTGATCCGCTTCGACATCACCGCCAGCGACCCCGCCCAGCGTGCCCTGCTGGACCGCTACCAGCTGTTCGGCCCCCCAGCCATCCTGCTGTTCGCCGGAAACGGTGACGAATGGACGGATCTGCGTGTCGTAGGGGAAATCGATGCGGCCGGCTTCGCTGAACGGTTGCGCCAGGCCGGCAGCCGCAACTAACAGGCTGTTGAAAAACTACCTGCGTTGCCTCGCCTACATTTTTCAACGGCCCGCGAAACGCCTATTTCAGCCAATCCCGGCTATCGTGTGGGCTACTGACGGGAACTGGACAGTCTTTGCCGCTTTCCGGCATAGTCCGGCGCTTATCCGGTCACGCACAAGGAGCATGACATGGCCACCCTACTGGTGCTGCACGGCCCCAACCTGAATTTGTTGGGCACCCGTGAACCGGGCGTCTATGGCGCCACCACGCTCGAGCAGATCAACCTGGACCTCGAGCGCCGCGCCCGCGAGGCCGGCCACCACCTGCTGTACCTGCAGAGCAACGCCGAGTACGAACTGATCGAGCGCATCCACGCCGCCGCCAGCGAGGGCGTGGACTTCATTCTGATCAATCCGGCGGCTTTTACGCACACCAGCGTCGCATTACGTGACGCGTTGCTGGCGGTGAGCATCCCATTCATCGAAGTACACCTATCAAACGTGTACAAACGTGAAGCTTTCCGCCATCACTCCTACTTTTCCGACGTTGCCGTTGGAGTGATCTGCGGCCTTGGCGCCAGCGGTTATCGGCTGGCCCTGGAGGCCGCCCTGGAACAACTAGAACGCCCCTGACCTCACCTTGGGAGTGAATGAAAAAGATGGATATTCGCAAAGTTAAAAAGCTGATCGAACTGCTGGAAGAGTCCGGCATCGATGAACTGGAGATCCACGAGGGCGAGGAATCCGTACGGATCAGCCGCCACAGCAAGCAACCGATGATGCAACCCATGTATGCCCAGGCGCCCGCGCCCATGGCCCCTGCTCCGGTTGCCGCGGTCGCCGCCGTCGCCGAAGCCGTCGTTGCGGTGGCGCCGAAGATGAACGGCAACGTGGTGCGCTCGCCCATGGTCGGCACCTTCTACCGCACCCCGGCCCCGACCTCGCCGTCCTTCGTCGAAGTCGGCCAGAGCGTGAAGAAAGGCGACATCCTCTGCATCGTCGAGGCGATGAAGATGATGAACCACATCGAGGCCGAAACCAGTGGCGTGATCGAATCCATCCTCGTGGAGAACGGTCAGCCGGTGGAATACGACCAGCCACTGTTCACCATCGTTTGAAGCGCGGAGAGCCTGCGATGCTGGAAAAAGTGCTGATCGCCAACCGCGGCGAAATCGCCCTGCGAATCCTGCGAGCCTGCAAGGAACTGGGTATCAAGACAGTCGCGGTGCATTCCACAGCCGACCGCGAGCTGATGCACCTGGCCCTCGCCGACGAGTCCGTCTGCATCGGCCCGGCCTCCGCCGCCCAGTCCTACCTGCATATCCCGGCCATCATCGCCGCCGCTGAAGTCACCGGGGCCACGGCCATCCATCCGGGCTACGGCTTTCTCGCGGAGAACGCCGACTTCGCCGAGCAGGTGGAAAAATCCGGCTTCGCCTTTATCGGCCCGACCGCCGAAACCATTCGCCTGATGGGCGACAAGGTCTCGGCCAAGCACGCCATGAAGAAAGCCGGCGTGCCGACCGTTCCGGGCTCCGACGGGCCCTTGCCGGAAGATGAAGAAACCGCCCTGGCGATCGGCCGCGAAGTCGGCTATCCGGTGATCATCAAGGCCGCCGGCGGCGGTGGCGGACGCGGCATGCGCGTGGTGCACAGCGAAGACGAGCTGATCAAGTCGGCCAAGCTGACCCGCACCGAAGCCGGAGCGGCCTTCGGCAACCCGATGGTCTACCTGGAAAAGTTCCTGACCAACCCGCGTCACGTGGAAGTCCAGGTACTGTCCGATGGCCAGGGCCAGGCCATCCACCTGGGTGACCGCGACTGCTCGCTGCAACGCCGCCACCAGAAGGTCCTGGAAGAAGCGCCAGCCCCGGGCATCGACGAAGATGCCCGCCAGGAAGTGCTCGATCGCTGCGTCCGCGCCTGCATCGAGATCGGCTACCGTGGCGCTGGCACCTTCGAGTTCCTCTACGAAGATGGCCACTTCTACTTTATCGAGATGAACACCCGCGTACAGGTTGAGCACCCGGTTTCGGAAATGGTCACCGGCATCGACATCGTCAAGGAGATGCTCAGCATCGCCGCTGGCAACAAGCTGTCGTTTACCCAGG
>DATDTH010000303.1:0-4672 GCA_035290985.1 Pseudomonas sp.
CGAGCCTGGCTGAGCTTCTCCATGAGCGCTCATTCACCCAAGACCCTTCACCTCGGTGATGCCCAACTGGCCGCCGACCTGTTGTTGCCGGCCGAGGCCGTTGGAATGGTGGTGTTCGCCCACGGCAGCGGTAGCCGCCGCTCGAGTCCGCGCAACCAGCAGGTGGCGCGCTATTTCGAAGACCGATATTTCGCGGTCATAAGCCGCGCCTGCAAGAACCCCATAATGTGCACACGCCTGCCCTTGGTGGGCGCTCTCTGGCTAGCGCTGGGCGGCGTCGAGGGAGCACAGCTGCGTCAGGTTCAGCAGCTGTATCTCCCGGCCACAGCTGTCGATTAGGCCGTGCTGGCGGTAGCGGGTGAACAGGCGGCTAATGGTTTCGGTGGTCAGGCCCAGGTAATTGCCGATTTCGCTGCGGTTCATCGGCAGAATGAAATTCACCGGCGACAGTCCGCGACGACTGAAACGGAAGGAGAGATCGAGCAGGAAGGTCGCCAGGCGCTGGTCGGCACTGGTCCGGGTGTAGCCGAGGTGCTGTTGTTCATCATGGATTTCGCGGCCCAGGACGCTCAGCAACTGTTTGCGGAGATTGGGGATTCGGCCTGCCAGCTCCTCCAGTCGGTCCAGTGGAAGGGTACATAGCTGCGAGGTTTCCAGGGCAATGGCATAGCTCGGGAAGCGTTGCGTCCCCAAGGCATCCAGGCCGATCAGCTCGCCGGGCAAATGAAAGCCGGTGATCAGCTCTGTCCCATCCTTGCTCAGCAGGTAGGTTTTAAGCGCGCCCGAGCGCAGCGCATAGACCTGTTGCATGGGGTCGCCGGCCCGGAACAGGTAATCGTCTTTTTGCAGGGGGTGATGCCGTCTGACAATAGCGTTCAACTGGTCGATTTCTGCGTCATGCAGGCACGCGGGCAGGCAGAGCCGGTTGAGTGCGCAGTTGCGACAGCTGATTAGGGGCTGGCAGGCACTGACTGAAGGGGGGCGATGATCGGCAATGGGCATGGCGCAGTCCTCGGCCTGGCGCAAGCAAGGCAGTTGAATAGTCAGCACGCCGATAGCGCTCATCACTACTTCAAGTCAACTGCGGGCTTTCGGGGTAACTGTGAACCTTGCGCTGCCGACCTTCACTGCACTCTGGGGTACAGCGGCAACCAGGCCAGTGAACACTGGAACAGGCGCGCGCGTTTTGGTTCAGTCAAAGGGATTGACGGATCTCGACCCCGGCCGAGCGCATCGCCGTCAGTGCCGGAGCCAGGGAAACGTTGGTATTCCCAGGGCGGCAGGCGTCGAGTGGCACCACCACCTTGAATTGCTCTCGACAGGCGTCGAGTGCCGAGGCGAGGACGCAATGTTCGATGGCCAGGCCCGCGATAAACACGCGTTGAAAGCCCCGTTCGCGCAGGTAACCGGCCAATCCGCTGGGCGTGTAGCGGTCATTGTCGTAGAAGGCCGAACAGGAATCGATTTCGGCACGAAAACCTTTGCGCATGATCAGCTCGGCGCGGTCGACGGCCAGGTCGGGATGGAATTCGGCGCCGTGGCTGCCTTGCACACAGTGGTCCGGCCACAGGGTCTGGCAGCCATAGGCCATTTGCACAATATCGAAGGGCCGGTGCCCTGGATGGTTGCTGGCGAAACACTGATGGTGGGGCGGGTGCCAGTCCTGGATCAACACCAGATGGGCGAAGTTTTTGATCAGGGCGTTGATGTGGGGCACCAGTTCATCGGCCCCCGGCACGGCGAGTGGGCCGCCGGCGCAGAAGTCGTTCTGCAGGCCAAGTACCAGCAGTACATCATGCTCGCCCGGTCTCGACGCGGTCGTCATCATTATTCTCCACGAGACTGAGGTTGTAGGTTGCGGCCAGGCATGCGGCCACGGCCACCGTGGAATCGAGGATATCCAGGCGCCCCGCGACCCGGGCGGGATCGAGTCGAAACGGCGGTACGCTGTCACAAATCGCGATCCGCTCGAACACCGGGCTGTCCAGTAGCGCGCTGCCTCCGGTGAACAGGCCGTGGGCCGCGGCTCCGAGGATACGCACCGCGCCAGCGGCCTGGCAGGCCAGGCCTGCACGCAGCAGGGTGGTGCCGGTGCTGATCAGGTCATCGACCAGGATCGCGGTCTTGCCGCCCAACTCGCCGATCAGCCGGCCGCCGGTGACG
The DNA here is from genome assembly GCA_035290985.1 of Pseudomonas sp. Taxonomy (GTDB): domain Bacteria; phylum Pseudomonadota; class Gammaproteobacteria; order Pseudomonadales; family Pseudomonadaceae; genus Aquipseudomonas. The sequence goes on from DATDTH010000303.1 coordinate 2,164, forward strand.
ACCTCGTTGCTGCGGAATTTCTCCAGGTAGGCGCTGCCGACCGGGCGCCCGCTGCGCTGCTCGAGTGCGCGGCGGAACTGTTCGACCCGCTTGATGCCACCCGTGTCGGGGGAGACCGCGACCACCTCGGTGCCGGCTGTCAGCCTGGCGAAGTACTTGGCGAACAGTTCGGCGCTTTCCAGGTGTTGGGTCGGGATGCGAAAGGCGTTATCGAAAGCCGCGCTGTTATGGACCTCCAGGGCCAGCAGACGGTCGATGCCCGCGGCCTCGAGCAGCACGGCGATGTAGCGGTTGGTAATGGGGTCCCACGGCTGGGTCCGGCGTTCCTTGCGGGCATAGCAGAGGTAGGGCAGGACGACCTGGACCTGGGAGGCGCCGGCGTCCTTGAGTGCGCTGCAGAAAAACAGCAGGCGGCAGAGCTTGTCATTGACGCTGTAGTCGGCGTCCTGGTGGAGGCCGAAAACCACCAGCGTCTGCCGACCCTGGACGGGAATCAGCGGACGGCATTTGTGTTCACCGTCTTCGAAGTGACGCTCTTCATGGGCGGCCAGATGACAGCCGAGGTGCTTGGCGACCCGTTCGGCATAGGCCTGGCTGCCATGCAAGCCGAACAGCAGGGGCGGATCCGGGATCATGGTGCGGCTCCATGAATCGTGGGTGTTTCTCCTCCGACCACAGCGGACAGAAAATTGCACGGCTGAATTGTTACCGGTGGGCGCCAGGCTGCTGACTCCCATGGGCCTTGGGATCACCCGCAAACGGGCTACGCGAGCCTGCAGGGCTCATTCATAAGCAGATAAGCCCTGGCTTGCTTGAGCAGCGCTTGGGCTTCTTCTCTTTTCTGGTGAATAACCCCGGGCTCGTTATGGCGCTGGGCGCTGCAGGCCAGGGTGAAACAGCGGGTGGCGGCCCGGAGCGAGAGGAACAGCGGCAAGGGGCTACAATCGGCCGTTTCGTCGGAGTGCCTCAGGTAACTGCTCAGCAGCAGTGCCGCCAGTTCGTCGAGGCCATGGTGCTGCAGGTCCATCAGGGGAAAGGCGAGGTCGTAGAGCACATCGATGCAGGCGAGCGGATCGCTGAACTCGATGCAGTCGAACAACCGGGGCCGCCCCTGGAACAGGCAGATATTGGCCAGGCGCAGGTCGCCATGACCACGACGCACCCGTCCTTCGCGTCGACGGCGCTCGAGCAGTTCACCGAGCTGGTCGATTGTGGCCCGCGCGTCCCGATGGAGCGCCTGCACCTCTTGGCGGTCGAGCAACGCGGGGTAACGCATCAGTTCACGGTGATTGCGTGCCAGATCTCGGCGCGCGCCGACCGCGCCGCCGAAGCAGGGGGTGATTTCGGCCGCGGCGTGGAAACGGGCAATTTCGCCCCCCAACCGCTCGATCTGCGTCGGCGTCAACCGACCGGTCATGGCCATGCGCTCGAACAGGGCGTCCTGGGGGAAGCGCCGCATGACCACCACCCAGTCCAGCACGGCCCCGCTGCCATTGAATGCCAGACGCTCGTCCGCGCTGCGATTGATCGAGCGCACCTCCAGGTACAGCTCCGGCGCCGTCCGTCGATTCAGCCACAGCTCCCTGCGGCAGGCCCATTCGCGGCTCTCCAGGCTGAGAAAGTCCAGGGCGGCGAAGGCAATGGCGCGCTTGAGTTTGTAGGCGCGATCCGCCTGGAGAAAGATCAGGGAACCATGGGTCTCGATGCGTTCCACGGGTTCGCCAGGCCTGCCGTAGCTTTCCGGGCGCGAGAGGAAGGCAATTACGGGGTCTTGCTCGTTCATGGGGGCCTCGCCAGGGGAATGACCATGGGCAGCCCGTTGCAGGGGGCTGTCTGGATATCGATCGAGGCGCTCGAGAAGAATTTCGTCCGCTCGGCGTCGTGGCCGGTTGATTCAAATCAAAGCAACCGCGAAGGACTTGCTTGCAGTCTGTGAAGGTGCCGGTGGCATTCCCGCCGGCTCGGCTCCCTGGTTGTCGGTCTTCGGGGTTTGACCATCCACACTGTCGGAGGTGGCCCATGAGCCAATATCAACGACTTTTACTGATCGCCGATCCGTCCAGGCATGAGCATGCCGCGCTGCAACGGGCCGGGGCCTTGGCCGAAGCCAGCGGTGCCGCCTTGCATATCATGGCCTTCGTCAAACCCCAGGTCGGCTTTGCCTTGCTGGACAGCGGCCTGCAGGAACAGACCCGGGCGGCCTCCCTGGATAAGCACGGGCACTGGCTGCAGGACAAGGCCGGGCTGCTGCGGCGCAAGGGCATCGAGGTCACCAGCGAAGCCCTTTGGACCGACGCGCCCCTGGAGGAAATTCTGTACTACGTGGAGGAAATGCAGCCCGATCTGTTGATCAAGGATGTCCAGCACGAGCCCGCGCTCAAACGGGTCTTTGCCACCCCGCTGGATTGGCACTTGTTGCGCGAGTGCTCGGTGCCCGTGCACCTGGTCGCTCAGGTTGCCCATGGATTGCCGCGCAAGGTGGTGGCGGCGGTCGACCTGTCCCAGCCGA
>DATDTH010000304.1:0-4329 GCA_035290985.1 Pseudomonas sp.
CCGTTCAGCAGCAGCACGCGGCGCATATGCTGGCTGCCCACCACCGCGCCGCTGAAGCCCTGATAGGCCTTGCGCTCGGCCAGCTTGGCCGGCAGGTTCTGCAGGCTCGGCCAGCGCCCGGCGGGTTTCGGCGCGCCGAGCAGGCAGCCCTGCACCAGGCAGGACCAGCCCAGCGGTCGGTCGCAGCGATCGCCCGGAAAGCGTCGGCGCCCGCGGCGCAGGCACAGGGAGGTGTAGTCATGGAACGAGCGCAGCAGCGGTACGCCCAGCTCCGGCAGGGCCTGCAGCAAGGGCAGCACGCTGCACAGGTGCAGGTGCAGCAGGTCCGGGTTCCAGTCGTGCACGCGCTGCAGCAGCGGTGCCAGGGCATGGGGCTGGTCGAACCCCTCGGGTGTCAGCGCCAGCAATTCGACGCCGCGGCAATCGAGAAAGGTCGGTACCACGCCGCCGCCATGGGCCAGTGCCACTGTGTCACCGCGCTCGACCAGCGCCCGGGCCAGTTCCAGAACGTAGTTGGGCAGACCCCCGATGGACAGGGTCTCGACCAGCAGCAGTATCCTCATGTCTCGGACTCCGTGGTGGATGCCTTCAGGCCGACGGCATCCGCGCGGTTGTCACCCAGCCCCAGGGTGAGCAGCAGCACCAGCAGGAAGTGCATGTTCTGCAACAACAGCATGTCCACCATGGCGAACACGCTGTAGGCCGCCAATGTGCCGATGGCCGCCAGGGTGAACACCGAGGCGTCGTCGTTACGCTGCTCACGCCAGCGCCGGGCCAGTTCCTGGGCCACCTTGAACATGAAGGCCAGGTAGCACAGCAGGCCCAGTGCGCCGGTATCGGCGAGCAGCTCCAGGTAGGTGTTGTGGGCATGCAGCGAGGGGTAGCCGAGTTCGACGTTGAGCCACACGTCGCGGGCGAAGAATTCATCGCGGAAATTGCCCAGGCCGACCCCGAACAGCGGATTGTCCTGGAACACATCCAGCACCACGCCCCAGATGATCAGGCGGTCGAGCACCGCTTCCGGGCGACCGGGCACCAGGCCGGCCAGCGTGCCATCCCAGTTCGGCAGCAGGGCCAGCGTCAGGGCCCCGGCAATGCCGCCGAGTAGCGCCAACAGCAGCAACCAGCGCAGCAGCCCGGGGCGCAGCAGCAGCGCCATCACGACCAGCAACGCCACTGCGCCCAGCAGGCCGCCCCGGGATTGGGTGGCCGCGAGGCCGGCCAGGCACACCAGCAGGCTGATACCGGCGAGCACGCGCAGCCAGGGCTGTGGCGAGCGGAACAGGTGCGCGATAGCCACGCTCATGGTCATCACCAGGTACATCGCCAATCCCTGGGCACCGCCAAAGGTGCTGCCGGCGCGACCGGAAATATCGAAGGTGTGGCGAATCTGTGCCGTGCCGCCTTCGGGAACCGGCACGGCAATGCCCAGCATCCCGGTGAGGCGCGTGCCGTTGCTGGCCAGTTCGTAGAGGCCGTCGATGGCGAACAGGCAGGGCGTCAGGAGCATGGTCAGCGCGGCGAAGTGCCAGAAGCGCTGCTGCGGACGGAACACCAGCATCAATACCGGCAGCACGATGAACCATTCGACGATGCGCAAAACCTGCTTGAGGCTGTTGCCCTGGGCGATGGAGCCGACCTGCGCCAGGCAGGCGGCCACCAGGAACGGCAGGATCGCCCAGACCAGGATGGGCACCCGCGAACCCTGCAGGCGGGGGGCCTGCTCACGCTGCAGCATGAACGGCCAGAGCAGGCACCAGAGCAGCAGCAGGCCGTCGCTGGCGTTCAGCGGCAGACCGGCCAGGCTCTTCTGCATCGGAATCGCCAGGCTGATGACAAAGGGCACCATCAACAGCTGCGGCTGTTTGCTGAGCAGCAGTACCCCGCCCAGGGCGAAGCCCAGCACCATGCCCGGCAGCGGGTAGAGCGCGGTGAGCAGCGCCAGCAGAAAGCCGAGGGGCACGGCCAGCAGTACGCCGCGACCCATGATCGAGGCCTTTTCCGGCACGGCGCTAACCGACATGGCCGTCCGCCTCGGGGGCGAAGGGGTTGAGCGCGATGATCTTCAGGTTGCAGCGCAGCAGCGCCCGTGCCGCCTCGCGACGCTCCGGCCGCAGGTAGAGCAGTGCCGGGCGCACGCTGGCCACCAGCATCGCCAGGTCGGTGAGCAGCTTGAGCAGGCACAGCTCCCACCAGGCGCAGTGCTTGCGGTACAGGCGGTAGCGGCTGCGGCGCAGCACATAGCGCATGCGCAGGGAGGTGGCGCTCAGCTCCGGTTGGCTGCGCTGGCCACTGGGCGCGCGCCCGGAAGACTTGCCGCCGTGATGCAGCACCCGCAACTGCGGCAGGAGCCAGAGCTGCCAGCCCTGCTTGCGCGCGCGGACACACCAGTCGACATCCTCGTCGTACATGAAGAAGCCGTCATCGAGCAGGCCGACACTGCGCAACAGCTCGCCGCGCAGCAGCATGCAGGCGCCGTGCAGGCGCTCCAGGACAACCGGCGCCTGCTGGCCGGCCGCGGGGTACTGCGGCCCGCGCAGGGCGCGGCGCATCATCTCCGCCAGGCTGGGGAAGCGACAGGGGTAATCCTGGTCGGCGCCGTCGCTGGCATTCACCACTCGCGCGCCGACCGCACCCACCTGCGGATTGTCCTCGAGGCTTTGCAGCAAGCCATCGAGCGTGCCGGCTTCGACCAATGCATCGCTGTTGAGCAGCAGCACGAACTCGCTGGTGCAGGTCTGCAGCGCCAGGTTGTTGCCCCCGGCAAAACCGAGGTTGGCGCCCGCGTCGATCAGCCGGACATCGGGATGCGCGGCGCCGATCCGGGCCAGGCTGCCATCGCCGGAGGCGTTATCCACTATCACCAGGTCGAGCCTGGCGCGGGACGGCGCAAAGCGCTTCAGCGAATCGATGCACTCGATCACCAGCTGCGGCGTCTTGTAATTGACGATGGAGACGGTCAGGGTCTTCACTGGGTACCCTCCTTGGCCAAGCGCAGGTGCTGACCCAGCGCCCTGCAGTAATCACGTAACTGGGTTGGGGCGACGCCCGCTATGGCATAGGCGTCGGTGGCCCGCGTAATGTCCAGCCAGAAGGGGTCATGCTCGCGCAGGTGCTTGACCAGCAACTGGCCTTCACCGAAGCCTTCGACCAGCCATTGGGCGATGCGTCCGCAGGCCGTGCCCTGGCCCGCGCCGAGGTTGAACACGCCGGGCCGGGGCTGGGCCGCGATCAGCGGCAACCAGGTGGCCAGCACTTCCACGGGCAGGAAGTCGCGCTCGACGAACGGACTCATGTCCAGCACGACCTGTCCCTGTTCGATCAGGCTGCGCGAGGCCATGGCAAAAAAGCTCTGGCGCCCGGCCTGCAGTTCGTTACCGCACACATTGCTCAGGCGCAGCACCGTCAGTTGGTCGCCGAGCAGGCGTTGCACGGCCTGTTCGCTCTGCCATTTGGCGCTGCCGTACAGGTTCAACGGCTGCGGGACCAGGGCCTCGTGCAGGCGGCCATCGGCACCGGCCGGGCCGTAGACCATGCGCGAGCTGAGCATCAGGTACTGGGCGCGCGGATGGGCCCGCAGCGCCCGCGCCAAGAGCAGGTCGATGTCCCGCTCGGCACTGTAGGCCTCGCGCTTCAACAGGCCATCGAAGGCGCAGTTGATCAGGCAGTCGACGTCCGCCAGCCAGGCGCTGTCGGCCAGGGCCTCGCGGCCACCGAGGAAACGCCAGCCCGCGGTTTCCGGCCGGGCCTGGAGGGCGCGGCCGATAAAGCTGGAGGCCCCCACCACCACCACCCTCATGGCTGGCTCCAGAAGAACGCGTGCATGCTCAGGCGCCGCCGCCAGCGGAGCGGCAATTGCCGGTAGCGCAGGCCCAGGGCGAAACCGCAATACTTGCCCAGGGTGCGCAGCGCTATGCCGACTATCGCGCCCAGGCGCTTCTGCACCCAGGCCGCGGCCATTTCTCCGCGCACGAAGCGTAGCCCTTCGCCCGATGCGGCCAGGCGGACCCGGCGCAATTCGTCATCCATGGCCATCAAGGTGCCGATGTCGAAGTACCGCTTGAGCTCCTGCAGCACGCTGTAGTCATGGCTGTGGATCGCCTCGGCCAGCGGCTGGTAAACCCGGGTGTAGCCGTGCTGCAGCAGGCGCAGGGCCACGGCCATGTCCTCGCCCAGCGGCAACTGCTCAGGAAAACCCTTCACCGCTTCGAGCGCCTGGCGCCGGTAGGCGCAGAACGAGTTCGAGCAGAACACCGCCTTGATCCCGCGCGTCGGCAGGTCGTCGAAGCGGGTACGGTCGGCCTCGGCCGGGTAGTTGAACTCGCGGGC
>DATDTH010000305.1:0-4138 GCA_035290985.1 Pseudomonas sp.
CCCAGGCGATCATTCGCGCCGCGCGCAACGACAAGTCCCTTGCCGTATGCTTCCTGGACCTGGACGGGTTCAATGCCATCAATGACCGCTATGGCCACGCCGCCGGCGATCAACTGTTGTTGGGCGTGACCGCGAACCTCAAGCAGGTGCTGCGCGGCGAGGACACCCTGGCCCGCCTGGGCGGCGACGAGTTCGTGGTGCTGCTGTCGGATATTTCATCGCCGGAAGAGTGCTCGCTGATCCTCGACCGGGTGCTGACGGCGGTCGGCAATCCGATTCAACTCGAGGACGCCCTGGTCAGCGTTTCGGCGAGCATCGGCGTCAGCCTCTACCCCGAGGACAATGCCGATGCCGACACCCTGCTGCGCCATGCGGACCAGGCCATGTACCTGGCCAAGGAGGCCGGCAAGAACCGCTTCCATCTCTTCGACCCCGAAAGCGACCGCAAGGCGCAGTTGCACCGTCATTACCTGGAACGCCTACGCATCGCCCTCGCGCGCGACGAATTCGTGCTGCATTACCAGCCCAAGGTCGACCTGATCAACGGCGCGATCATCGGGACCGAAGCCCTGATTCGCTGGCAGCAACCGGAAAACGGCCTGGTCCCGCCGGCCGAATTCCTGCCACACATCTACCGCAGCGATCTGGAAATTCCCCTGGGCGAGTGGGTGATAGAGACCGCACTGGCCCAGGCCGCCGCCTGGCATCGCGATGGCCTGCGGCTGACCGTCAGCGTGAATGTCAGCGCCAATCACCTGCTGCAGCCTGACTTCCATGAAAACCTGAAAACCTCATTGGCCCGGCATCCCGGCTTCCCGGCCGCCCATTTCGAGCTCGAGGTGCTGGAGACCGCGGCCATTGCCGATATGCAACAGGCCGTGGCGATACTGCGGCGTTGCCGCGAGCTGGGGGTGCACTTCGCCCTCGACGACTTCGGTACCGGCTACTCCTCCCTGACCTACCTGCGCAAATTACCGGTCGACATCCTGAAAATCGATCAGAGCTTCGTCCGCGACATGCTCACAGACCCCGATGACATGGGCATAGTCGAAGGGGTCATCCGCCTGGCCAGCGCCTTCAATCGCCAGGTCATAGCCGAAGGCGTGGAAACCCTGGAGCATGGCGTCGCCCTGCGCCGGCTGGGCTGCCGCTTCGCCCAGGGCTACGGCATCGCCAGGCCGATGCCCGCCGAACAGATCGCCGACTGGGTGGCCGACTGGAATCAGTCGCCGCGGCTTTAGCTGTCAAAGCCAGATGGCATCCCATAAGGGATAGTCGCCGAGGCGCCTGGCCAGTCGTAGGTCGGGTTAGCGCAGCGTAACCAGACGCCATGCTGCGACAGGCTATCCCCGTCATGTCGGGTTACGCCCTGCGGGCTAACCTAACCTACATTCTTCGTTTTCCAAGGGCGCACCCTGATCTATCAATCAGCCCGCCGCTTCCTCGATCAGCCAATCGGTGCGCCAGCCGCCCTGGGTCTGGCCCAGGGTGCTGGCCAGCCAGGGCAGGACCTGCTGGAGTTCTTCTTCCAGGCCCCAGGGCGGATTGGCGATCATCAGGCCCGAGCCGTTGAGGCGCTGGGCGTCGTCGGCGGGGTGCACATAGAGCTCGGCCCGCAGCAGCTTGGGCGCGCCGGATTTCTCCAGTTCCTGGTAGAAGCGCCGCAGGCTGCGCTGCTCCTTGATCGGGTACCAGATGACCACCACCGCCTGGCGCATCCGGCCGATGCTTTCCTTGAGCGCCTGGGCGCAGCGCTGCAGTTCGTAGTCCTGCTCGAAAGGCGGGTCGATCAGCATCAGCACGCGCTTTTCCGCCGTCGGCAACAGGGCCCGCGGAATATGCCAGCCCTCGCCCAGGTGCACGGCCACGCGGCGGTCGCGCTTCATATTGTCCTTGAGCAGGCGGCCGTCTTCCGGGTGTTTCTCGTTCAGGTGCAGGCGGTCCTGCTCGCGGCTCAACTGCCGCGCCAGCTCCGGCGAGCCGGGGTAGTAGCGCAGCGCCCCGTCGGGGTTCAGCTCATGCAGCACCTTCAGGTAATCGGCCGCCAGGGCCGGCACGTCCTTGGCCGCCCACAGCCGGTCGATGCCCTGCAGCCATTCGCCGGTGCGGCTGGCCTGGTCGCCCTTGAGGTCGTACAGGCCGATCCCGGCATGGCTGTCCAGGTAGGCGTAGGGCGCCTCCTTGCGCCCGAGCAGGGCGATCAGCCGGGACAGCGTCAGGTGTTTGAAAACATCGGCATGGTTGCCGGCATGGAAGGCGTGGCGGTAATTCATCGAAGGCTATCCTCGCGCGGCGGCAGGCGGCGGTATCGCGGGCACCGCCTTAAGGCCGCGCAGTTTAACAGCCGCGGGCGCCGACCGCGGCATTGAGTGCCGGGTTCTGATCCTCCATCACCGATCTGGATGGTGCTAGGCGCTCGCTGGCCGTCGACCTAGACTGAGTCATCGCCCTTCAACCTGCCTGAGGCACGCCCGATGTCCGAGACCCTGCTCAGTTCCCGCAACCTGGCCTTCGAACTCTACGAAGTGCTGGACGCCGAGGCCCTGACCCAGCGCGAGCGCTTCGCCGAACACAGTCGGGAAACCTTCGACGCCGCCATAGGCACGGCCCGCAGCCTGGCCGAAAAATTCTTCGCCCCGCACAACCGCAAGAGCGACGAGAACGAGCCGGAGTATGTGGACGGCACCGCGGTGCTGATCCCCGAGATCAAACCGGCGGTGGACGCCTTTCTCGAGGCCGGTTTCCTGAATGCCGCCCGCAGCTTCGAGGACGGCGGCATGCAGCTGCCGACCCTGCTGTCCCAGGCCTGCTTCGCGCATTTCCAGTCGGCCAACGCACCGACCGCCTCCTACCCCTTCCTGACCATGGGCGCCGCCAACCTGATCGAAAGCTTCGGCAGCGCGGAGCAAAAGCAGCGCTTCCTGCAACCGATGATCGAAGGCCGCTTCTTCGGCACCATGGCCCTGACCGAACCCCATGCCGGCTCCTCGCTGTCGGATATCCGCACCAAGGCCGAACCGGCGGCGGACGGCAGCTATCGCCTCAAGGGCAACAAGATCTTCATCTCCGGCGGCGACCATCCGCTGTCGGAAAACATCGTGCACATGGTCCTGGCCAAGCTGCCGGACGCGCCGCCCGGGGTCAAAGGCATCTCGCTGTTCATAGTGCCGAAGTTCCTGGTCAACGACGACGGCAGCCTGGGCCCGCGCAACGACGTGCTGCTGGCCGGCCTGTTCCACAAGATGGGCTGGCGCGGCACCACCTCCACCGCGCTGAACTTCGGCGACAACGGCGACTGCGTCGGTTACCTGGTGGGCCAGCCCCACGCCGGCCTGTCCTACATGTTCCAGATGATGAACGAGGCGCGCATCGGCGTCGGCATGGGCGCGGTGATGCTCGGTTACGCCGGCTACCTCTACTCCCTCGAGTACGCCCGCGAGCGGCCCCAGGGCCGCCTGCCGGACAGCAAGGATCCGACCACCGCACCAACGCCGATCATCCAGCACGCCGACGTCAAGCGCATGCTGCTGACCCAGAAGGCCTATGTGGAAGGTGCCTTCGACCTGGGTCTGTACGCCGCCCGGCTGCTCGACGACAGCCTGACCCTGGAGACCGCCGAGCAGCGCAAGGCGGCCCTGGAGCTGCTGGACCTGCTGACCCCCATAGTCAAATCCTGGCCCTCGGAGTTCTGCCTGAAGGCCAACGAACTGGCCATCCAGATTCTCGGTGGTCACGGCTACACCCGCGAATACCCGGTGGAGCAGTACTACCGCGACAACCGCCTGAACCCGATCCACGAAGGTACCCACGGCATCCAGTCCCTGGACCTGCTCGGGCGCAAGGTCAGCCAGAACGGGGGCGCGGGCCTCAAGCAGCTCACCGCCCTGATCCAGGACTGCTGCCGCATCGCCGCCGGGCACTCATCGCTGGATGGCCTGCGCCAGCCCCTGGAACAACTGCTGAACCGGCTGTCCGTGGTGACCCAGGCCCTGCTCGGCGACCTGGCCCAGGGCAAGGTCAACCAGGGCCTGGCCAACTCGGCGCTCTACCTCAAGGCCTTCGGTCACGCGGTGATCGGCTGGCGCTGGCTGGAACAGGCCATACGCGCCGAAGAGGGCCTTGCGCGGCTCGCCACGGG
>DATDTH010000306.1:0-4265 GCA_035290985.1 Pseudomonas sp.
GAGTAGGGCCACACAGAGCCAGCTGGCGCGGCCGATGGGCAGCCGGGCTGAGAGCCAGTTCGGCGAGGGGGGCGTCGAAGCGCGTCGGCAGTTGCTCCAGCAGACAGAGGTATTGCTCCAGCAGACACTGCGCATCCTCGAGGGCATAGCGGGCGCCGTCGTGGTGCAGGGCCAGGGTCACGCCGCTGTCCGTCAGTTGGACTTGCAGGGCCAGCTCGAAGCGCGGGTCGGCGCCCGGCAGTTGCAATGCCCGCCAGCTCAGGCCCGCTGCTTGCCGCTCGCCGGGCTGGCCCGCCAGGGCGAAGCCGACACTCAGGTGCGCCTGCTGTGGCGGCTCGGCCAACGGCCAGTATTCCTGGGCGCCGACATGTGCTTCCAGCAGAAGCGCCAGGCGCTGCAGCCATTGGCAGAAGGGCTCGGCCGGGTCGAGGCGCAGCGGCAGCGGCAGGACTTTGTCGAAGACGCCGACTCCGCCGGCCAGGGCCTCGTAGTCGCGTCGGCAGTCGTGTTGCCAGCCGCCGGCAAAGGCCGTTTGTCCGCCGATGCGCGCCAGAAGCGCCCACCAGGCGGCTTGCAGCAGCGTCGGCAAGGGCTGTTGCTGGGCCTCGGCGAGGCGCTCCAGCTCGGCCGATAGCGTGGCGGGTAGCGCGTGGGGCAAGCAGCCCTGATTGCTGTCGGCCTGGGCCTGGCGCCGGTAACCCAGGTGCAGGGCTGGCAGTTGCTCCAGGCCGAGGTCGGCCCAGTAAGCGCGGCCGGTTTCGGCCTCGGGGTCGGCTGCCAGCTCGGCGCGCCAGGCGATGAATTGCGAGTACTGAAAGACTTCTTCCCGTTCGGCGTACGGCTGGTCGTAAACCTGCGGCAGTTCGGCGAACAGAATTTCCAGGCTCAGGCGGTCGCCAGCGCTGGGGGCCAGGCTCAGCGCCAGGTGCCAGGCGCGCTCGTCCAGGCGGACCAACACCGCCCGCAGCAGGCGGCCGCTGTCCAGGGCGAACGGCTGGGCGCGCAGCTCGGCCAGGCGCGCTTCCAGGCTGTCCGCCGCGGTGCGCAGGTCCAGCACCTGCCAATCCAGATCGGCTTCCATCAGTTGCTGGCGCAGGCCGCGATAGAGCGGCGAGGGTCGCAGGGCCAAGCGCAGGCTTTCGTGGCGCGCCACCAGGCTGAGCAACGCTTGGTGCAGGCGTTGTTCATCCAGCGCGCCGTTCAAGCTGATGCGCAGTTGCGGTGCCGGGCGGCCAGTGTCGAGGGCGACCTGTTGCTCCGGGCTGAGGGGGTATCCCGAGTCGATTTCGTGCATGTCGTGCATGTCGTTCATGTCGTTCAATTCTGCAATTCCATTTCCGTGTGGCTATCCAGTAAGTGCGCCGGCGCGTGCAGGTCGCCCATGGCCACCACTATCTTGCGTGGTCCCTCGTAGGGGTCGCGGGCGTGGGCGGCCAAGAGGTTGTCCAGCATCACCACGTCGCCGCGTTGCCAGTCGAAGCGCACCGCGCACTCCTCATAGAGGCGGCCGAGCAGCGCCATCACCTCATCGTCGATCGGGCTGCCATCGCCGAAGTAGACGTGGCGCGGCATACGCTCGAGGCCGAGCATGGCCAGCAGGTCCTCGCGCACTTCTGGCTCCAGGCAGTGCACGTGATGCAACTGCAGCTGGTTGAAGAAGCTGCGCTCGCCGCTCAGGGGGTGGCGGATTACCGCTGGGCAACGGGTGCGGGTCTGCAATTCGTCGTTGGCCAGCCAGACGAACTCGGTACCGCTGGCGCGGCATTGGGCCTCCACCTCGGTGCGGTCGTCTGTCTTGAAGAATTCCTGCCAGCTCACGTCCAGGCGCTTGGTGAAGGTGCGGACATAGAGCAGGCCCTTGCGCTCGAAGGTTTGGGCCAGGGCGTGCGGCAGGCGCCGGTACAGTTCGCGGCAGTCGACTATGGGGGTGGCGCCGCCGACCGGCGAGGGTTGCTCGCAGAAGAACCACTGCTTGCGCGGCGCGCGCGGCAGGTGCGAGCTCTCGTTGTGGTAGAGGATCATTTCCCGCTCGGGGTAGGGCGTGGAGCGGTAGATATTGCGTCCGCCTTCCTGCTTCGGCAGGTCGCCGTAGCCGCCGAATAGGCCGGGGTGGATGGCCTCGGCGAAGGCTTCGAAGTCTTGCGCGCTGTGCAGGGCGAAACCACGGAACAGCAGGCCGGCGTGGCGGCACAGCAAGCTGTCGATCAGGTCGCGGGAGCTGCGCGCCCAGCCGACCGGGTCGAGGTCGGCCACGGCCGGCTCGATCAACAGCGGGAAGTCGCGGCCGGTGGTCAGTGGGCCGGTCTTGATCAGCGGGCGCGGTGCGGTGCGGGTGCGCGGCGCGAGGTTTTTCAGCTTGTCGAGCTTGGCGTTCAGGCCAGGTGTTTTGCCCATGGCGGCAGGCTCCTTGCGCACAGTCGGCAGTTCCAGCAGGGTTTCGGGGGCACTGGCCGCCTGTTCGAGGATCGCCAGCCAATCGGCGGCCAACGCGGCGATGCGTTCGGCCTTGAACAGGGCGCAGGCGTAGACCCAGTCGCCGCACAGCTCCTGGCCGTCGCGCTCGAGGAACAGGGCCATGTCGAACTTGCTGCTGCGCTCGGCGGGCGGCAGCAGCTCGACCGCCAGCCCCGGAATGGCGAAACGGCCCTCCGGGGTGTTTTGCAGCACGAACAACGTCTGCACCAGGGGGTTGCGACTGCGGTCGCGGGGGACGTCGAGGGCTTCGACTATGCGGTCGAAGGGCAGCGCCTGGTGCTCGAAGGCGGACAGGCTGGTCTGCTTGGTCTGTTCCAGCAGGTCGACGAAGCGCGCGCCCTCGCGCAGCTGCGAGCGCAGCGGCAACACGTTGACGAAGAAACCGATCAGCCCCTCCAGCTCGGCGGCCTCGCGACCGGCCACGTCGGTGCCGAGCAGCAGGTCGCGGCTGCCGGTGAGGCGGTGCAGCAGCACCTGGAAGGCGGCCAGCAGCACCATGTACAGGCTGGCACCCTCGGCCAGGGCCAGGGCATCCAGGCGCGCAACCAGGGCGGCGGGCACGCGGAAGGCGTGGGCCGCGCCGGCACTGTCGACCTGGGCCGGGCGTGGCCAGTCGGTGGGCAGCGCCAGTACCTGGGGCGCGCCGGCCAGCTCGGCCCGCCAGAACCCCAGCTCGCGCTCCAGGCGTTCACCGCTGAGGCGCTGACGCTGCCAGGCGGCGAAGTCGGCGTATTGCACCGGCAAGGCCGCCAGATTCAGCGGCTGGCCGGCGCGCAGGCCCCGGTACAGCTGGCTGAACTCGTCGAACAGCACGCCCACCGACCAACCGTCGGCGACCATGTGGTGCAGGGCCAGGAGCAAGCGATGCTGCCGCTCGCCCAGCTTCAACAGGCGTGCGCGGATCAGCGGGGCCTGGCTCAGGTCGAAGGGCTGGCGCAGGTTGTCCAGGCTTTCCCGCTGGGCCTGGGCCTCGCGCTCGGCGACCGGCAGTTGGGACAGATCACGCAGGCCCAGCTGGAAGTCCAGGTGCGCGGCTATGACCGCGCAGGGTTCGCCGTCGTTGTCCGGGTAGGCCGTGCGCAGCACTTCATGACGCTGCAGCAGGGCGGCAAAGGTCGCCCGCAGTGCCGCCTCGTCCAGTTCGCCGTCCAGGCGCAGAGTGGCCGCCATGTTGTAGGCGGCGGCCGGGCCCTGCAGGCGATCCACCAGCCACAGGCGGTGCTGGCTGAGCGACAGCGGCATCTCGGCGCTGCGCGGCACCGGCCGCAGTTGGGGGCCCTCCAGCGCGGGTGCTGGCTGGCCGAGCAGGGCATCCAGGCGTTCGGCCAACCCACTGAGGGTCGGGGCTTCGAACACCGCGCGCAGCGGCAGATCCAGCGCCCAGGCCTGGCGCACCCGGGCCAGCAGCCGGGTGGCCAGCAGCGAATGGCCGCCCGCCTCGAAGAAGTGGCTGTTGCGTCCGAGCGCCTGGGGCGGCAGCAGCGCGGCCCAGAGTTCGGCCAGGCGCTGTTCGGTCTCGCCCTGGGGCGGCTCGATCGACGCGCTGTCCAGGCGTGGTGTTGGCAGCGCCTTGCGCTCCACCTTGCCGTTGGCGTTCAGCGGCCAGTGTTCGAGCCGTACCCAGGCGGACGGCAGCATATAGGCCGGCAGTTCGCCGCGCAGGTGCGCGGCCAGCTCGGTCTCGTTCGCCAGGGCGCCGTCATGGCCTTGCCAGTAAGCCACCAGCAGCTCGCTCTCGCCCAGGCGTTGCAGGTTGACCAGGGCGCGCCGGACCGCCGGGTGGCGTTCCA
>DATDTH010000307.1:0-3457 GCA_035290985.1 Pseudomonas sp.
AAGGAAGTGGTGATCGGCTTCGGTCACCCGGTCTATACCGTGGCCGACCCGCGCAACAAGGTGATCAAGGAAGTGGCGCGGGAACTGAGCGCCGAGCAGGGCAACAGCAAGATGTTCGACATTGCCGAGCGCCTGGAGTCGGTGATGTGGGAAATCAAGAAGATGTTCCCCAACCTGGATTGGTTCAGCGCCGTCAGCTACCACATGATGGGCGTGCCCACTGCCATGTTCACCCCGCTGTTCGTGATCGCCCGCACCTCCGGCTGGTCGTCCCACGTCATCGAGCAGCGCATCGACGGCAAGATCATCCGCCCGAGCGCCAATTACGTCGGGCCCGAAGACCTGACCTTCGTGCCGCTCAAGGAGCGCAAGTAAGATGAATACCGACTACCGCAAAGCCTTGCCGGGCACGGCCCTGGACTACTTCGATGCCCGCGCCGCGGTCGACGCCATCCAGCCCGGTGCCTATGCCCAGTTGCCCTATACCTCGCGTGTGCTGGCCGAGCAACTGGTGCGCCGCTGCGACCCGGCGATGCTCACCGATTCGCTCAAGCAACTGATCGAACGCAAGCGTGATCTCGACTTCCCCTGGTATCCGGCGCGCGTGGTCTGCCACGATATCCTCGGCCAGACCGCCCTGGTCGATCTTGCTGGCCTGCGTGACGCCATTGCCGACATGGGCGGCGACCCGGCCCAGGTCAACCCGGTGGTGCCGACCCAACTGATAGTCGACCACTCGCTGGCAGTGGAGGCCGCCGGTTTCGACCCGGACGCCTTCGAGAAGAACCGCGCCATCGAAGACCGCCGTAATGAGGACCGCTTCCACTTTATCGAATGGACCAAGACTGCGTTCAAGAACGTCGATGTGATTCCGGCTGGCAACGGCATCATGCACCAGATCAACCTGGAGAAAATGAGCCCGGTGATCCAGGCCCGTGAGGGCGTGGCCTTCCCGGATACCTGTGTCGGAACCGACAGCCATACTCCGCACGTGGATGCCTTGGGCGTAATCGCCATCGGCGTGGGTGGCCTGGAGGCGGAAACCGTGATGCTGGGGCGCGCCTCGATGATGCGCCTGCCGGACATTGTCGGCGTGCAGCTCACCGGCAAGCGCCAGCCAGGCATTACTGCCACCGATATCGTGCTGGCGATCACCGAGTTCCTGCGCAAGGAGCGGGTGGTGGGCGCCTGGGTCGAGTTCTTCGGCGAGGGCGCGAACAGCCTGACCATCGGCGACCGAGCCACCATCTCCAACATGTGTCCGGAATACGGCGCCACTGCCTCGATGTTCTATATCGACCAGCAGACCATCGACTACCTCAAGCTCACCGGCCGCGAGCCGGAGCAGGTAGCGCTGGTGGAGAACTACGCCAAGATCACCGGTCTGTGGGGCGACGCCCTGGTCAGTGCCGAGTATGAGCGGGTGCTGAGCTTCGACCTGTCCAGTGTCGTGCGCAACATGGCCGGCCCGAGCAACCCGCACCGCCGCTTACCGACCTCGGCGCTGCATGAGCGCGGTATAGCCGACGAAGCCAAACTGGCGGCTGGCAAAATTGAAGAGAGTGAAGGCCTGATGCCCGATGGTGCGGTGATCATCGCCGCCATCACCAGCTGTACCAATACCTCCAACCCGCGCAACGTGGTGGCTGCCGGTCTGCTGGCGAAGAAGGCCAACGCCCTGGGGCTGCAACGCAAGCCGTGGGTCAAGACTTCCTTCGCGCCGGGCTCCAAAGTCGCCAAGCTGTACCTGGAAGAGGCTGGTTTGCTGACCGAACTGGAACAGTTGGGCTTCGGCATAGTCGGCTATGCCTGCACCACCTGCAATGGCATGTCCGGCGCGCTGGACCCGCTGATCCAGCAGGAAATCATCGACCGCGATCTGTACGCCACCGCGGTGTTGTCCGGTAACCGCAACTTCGATGGCCGTATCCATCCCTATGCCAAGCAGGCCTTTCTGGCCTCGCCGCCGCTGGTGGTGGCTTACGCCATCGCCGGTACCATGCGTTTTGATATCGAGCAGGATGTGCTTGGCCATGACCCGGCGGGCAATCCGGTGACGCTCAAGGACCTGTGGCCTAGTGATGATGAGATCGACGCCCTGGTCGCCAGCTCGGTGAAGCCGGAGCAGTTCAGGCAGATCTACATCCCCATGTTCGATCTGGGCACCGTGGAAGAAGCGGAAAGCCCGCTGTACGACTGGCGCCCGATGAGCACCTATATCCGTCGTCCGCCTTACTGGGAAGGTGCTTTGGCCGGTGAGCGCACCCTCAAAGGCATGCGCCCGCTGGCGGTGCTGCCGGACAATATCACCACCGATCACCTGTCGCCCTCCAACGCCATCCTGCTGGACAGCGCGGCCGGTGAATACCTGCACAAGATGGGCTTGCCGGAAGAGGACTTCAACTCCTATGCCACTCACCGCGGTGATCACCTGACCGCCCAGCGCGCCACCTTCGCCAATCCGCAGTTGGTGAATGAAATGGCGGTGGTCGATGGCCAGGTGAAGAAGGGCTCGCTGGCCCGTCTGGAGCCGGAAGGCAAGGTCACGCGCATGTGGGAAGCCATCGAAGCCTACATGGAACGCAAGCAGCCGCTGATCATCGTGGCCGGTGCTGACTATGGCCAGGGCTCGTCGCGGGACTGGGCGGCCAAGGGGGTAAGGCTGGCAGGGGTCGAAGCTATTGCCGCCGAAGGTTTCGAGCGCATTCACCGGACCAACCTGGTGGGCATGGGCGTGTTGCCGCTGGAATTCAAGCCGGGCACCACCCGCCTGACCCTGGGCATCGACGGCACAGAGACCTTCGATGTGATAGGCGAGCGCACCCCGCGCGCCGAGCTGACTCTGGTGATTAACCGCCGCAATGGCGAGTGTGTCGAAGTGCCGATGATCTGCCGCCTGGACAGCCACGAAGAAGTGCTGATCTACGAGGCCGGTGGGGTGCTGCAGCGCTTCGCCCAGGACTTCCTCGAGTCGTCCAAGGGCTGATCTACCGCCGGGGCGGCAACGCCCCGGTTTTCTTTCAGGAGTACGCTGTATGGCTCATATGGCCCAGATCAAGATTCCCGCCACCTATATGCGTGGCGGTACCAGCAAGGGCGTGTTCTTCCGCCAGCAGGATTTGCCAGAGCGCTGCCAGGTACCGGGAGAGGCGCGTGACAAGCTGTTCCTGCGCGTGATCGGTAGCCCCGATCCCTATGGGGCGCACATCGACGGCATGGGTAGCGCCACCTCCAGCACCAGCAAGTGCGTGATCCTGTCCAAGAGCAGTCAGCCGGACCACGATGTCGACTACCTCTACGGTCAGGTGTCCATCGACAGCGCCTTCGTCGACTGGAGCGGCAACTGCGGCAACCTGTCCACCGCAGCCGGGGCCTTCGCCTTGCACGCCGGACTGGTCGAGCCGTCGCGCATCCCGCAGGACGGTACCTGCGTGGTGCGCATCTGGCAGGCCAATAT
>DATDTH010000308.1:0-11745 GCA_035290985.1 Pseudomonas sp.
CGGCTTGTGGCCGAAGCGGGGTTGGGGGACAGGTACCGGTCAGGCGGCCTGCATGCTGCGGTGAGTGTCGATCAGGTGTTGCACCACGCCAGGATCGGCCAGCGTGGAGATGTCGCCGAGTGCATCGTATTCGGCGGTGGCGATCTTGCGCAGGATACGGCGCATGATCTTGCCCGAACGGGTCTTGGGTAGCCCCGGCGCCCACTGGATCACGTCCGGCGTAGCGATGGGACCGATTTCCTTGCGCACCCAGTTCTTCAGTTCCTGGCGCAGGCTTTCACTGGATTCCACCCCATTGTTCAGGGTCACATAGACATAGATGCCCTGGCCCTTGATGTCGTGGGGCATGCCGACCACCGCGGCTTCCGCCACTTTCGGGTGGGCGACCATGGCGCTTTCGATCTCGGCGGTGCCCATGCGGTGGCCGGAGACGTTGAGCACGTCGTCGACCCGTCCGGTGATCCAGTAGTAGCCATCCTCGTCGCGACGGGCGCCGTCACCGGTGAAGTACATGCCGCTGAAGGTCTTGAAGTAGGTGTCGACGAAGCGGTCATGGTCACCGTACAGGGTACGCGCCTGACCCGGCCAGGAGTCGAGTATCACCAGGTTGCCCTCGGTGGCGCCCTCGAGCAGGTTACCCAGGTTGTCCACCAGGGCCGGCACCACGCCGAAGAACGGACGGGTCGCCGAGCCCGGCTTGAGCGCCGTGGCACCCGGCAGCGGGCTGATCAGGACGCCGCCGGTCTCGGTCTGCCACCAGGTATCGACGATCGGGCAGCGCTGCTTGCCGACCTTGTTGTAGTACCAGTTCCAGGCTTCCGGATTGATCGGCTCGCCCACCGAACCGAGCAGGCGCAGGCTGGAGCCATCGGCACCCTCCATGGCCGCGTCGCCCTGGGCCATCATGGCGCGGATGGCGGTCGGGGCGGTGTAGAGGATATTGACCTTGTGCTTGTCGACTATCTTCGCCACCCGGGTGATGTCCGGATAGTTCGGAATGCCTTCGAACAGCAGGGTGGTGGCGCCATTGGCCAGGGGGCCGTAGACGATATAGCTGTGGCCGGTGACCCAGCCCACGTCCGCGGTGCACCAGTAGACCTCGCCCGGCCTGTAGTCGAACACCCGCTCATGGGTCAGCGCGGCATACAGCAGGTAACCGGCCGAGGTGTGCTGCACGCCCTTCGGCTTGCCGGTGCTGCCGGAGGTGTAGAGGATGAACAGGGCCTCTTCGGCGCCCATTTCCTTGGGTGCGCAATGGCTGGAAGCGACCGCCATCAGGTTTTCGTACCAGATATCGCGGTGGCTGTGCCACTTGATGTCGGAGCCGGTGCGCTTGCAGACGATCACCTTCTGCACGCTGCTGGTTTCCGGATGGGTCAGGGCGTCGTCGACGTTGGCCTTGAGCGGGGTCTTCTTGCCGCCACGCAGGCCTTCGTCGGCAGTGATCACCACCTTGGATTTGCAGTCGATGATGCGACCGGCCAGGGCCTCCGGGGAGAAACCGCCGAAGACCACCGAGTGGATGGCGCCGATGCGGGCGCAGGCCAGCATGGCCACCACCGCTTCCGGGATCATCGGCATATAGATGGTCACCACGTCGCCGCGGTGCACGTCCTGGCCACGCAGGGCGTTGGCGAACTTGCAGACCTGTTCATGCAGTTCACGGTAGGTGATGTTCTTGTGTTCGGAGGGGTCGTCGCCCTCCCAGATGATCGCGACCTGATCGCCACGCTCGGCCAGGTGACGGTCCAGGCAATTGGCGGAAACGTTGAGGGTGCCGTCGGCGAACCACTTGATGTCGACATGGTGATCGTCGAAGGAGGTCTGCTTGACCTTGGTGAAGGGCTGGATCCAGTCGATCCGCTTGGCCTGCTCGCGCCAGAAGCCATCGGGATTGACCACCGACTGCTGATACATGGCTTTATAGGTGGCCTCGTCGGTCAACGTCTGGGCCGCCACCTCGGGGCGCACGGGATACAGGGAAGCAGCACTCATCAGAAAACACCTCAACGGGTAATTGTCGTTTTATGGTGTCTTTTTTAGCCCTCCCCTCCCCTCGGGACCATTCGACCATGGTCTTACCGTTCTACGACCAAGGTCGCGCGAGCACCGTGCAGGCCAGACGAACCGGGGCATGGGGGGCAGAAAAAAGTCAGGTTCGGGCCGCGGCCCGCAGTCGACCGCAATGAATCCGGGGCAAAAAAAAGGCGACCCGGAGGCCGCCTTAAGACAAGCTGAAACGCTTACACCAAAACCACGCAGGATCTGGGGAAGTGCCTTTTTACACCGGTCGGCCCAGGCGGACCATTGCACCAAAGTCTATGGCGCCCAGCAGGGACGCCTACCCAAAGCCGTGCGCGCACCCAGTGTCGACTAGACTCCTGACCAGATAGATCACGCGGAAGCCCTCCCATGCATGGTCGCCGTCGCTCCAGGTTTTTCTCCGCGCTGCAGTGCCTGGCGCTGCTGTTATGCCTGGGCCAGCATGCGCTGGCAGCGCAAAACGCAGCCGCCGAACCGCCCATACGCGCTGGCTACATCGAGTTTCCGCCCTACTCCTACACCGACGCGAATGGTCAGGCCGCCGGCGACATGGTCGAGCTGGTCAAACTGCTGGCGCAG
Source organism: Pseudomonas sp. (assembly GCA_035290985.1). GTDB lineage: Bacteria > Pseudomonadota > Gammaproteobacteria > Pseudomonadales > Pseudomonadaceae > Aquipseudomonas. The sequence goes on from DATDTH010000308.1 coordinate 2,623, forward strand.
CGGGCCGGTCATAGGGTGGAGTTCCTCGCCACCTCGAATCTGCGCTTGTTCAAGGCCCTGAAATCCGGTCAGTTCGAAATCTTCGCGACAGTGGTCAACCATCCCCTGGTCGGCCCGCATGCCCTGCAGAGCGACTACCGAATCGCCCGCCTCAAGCTCAACCTCTATTACGTCGGTACGACCGCACCGCAATTGCCACAGGCACTACGCAATAGCCGCCTGCTGCTGATTCAGGGGTTCGTCTATCCCAATTCGCCGCTGACGCCCTATATCGAAGACCCCGATTACCAGATCACCAAGAGCCACGCACCCACCCATATCGCCGCGATACAGATGCTGCGCCTGCGGCGCGCCGACTACCTGCTCAACTACCAGACCCCCATGGAGCAGGCCTTGCTCAATAGCGATCTACCGATGCCGCCGCATGTCGAGGTGCTGGAGCAGGATTTCACCTTCGTCTTCTCCGAACGCTCGCCACGCGCCCAGCGCCTGCGCGACGACTTCGATCGCGCGCTGAAACAACTCCAGGACGCGGATCAACTGCCGGAAAGATTCCGCGACCTCAGCCTGCACAAGGAACCGCGCCAGCGCAGGTAAAAGAGGTTCACGCTGCCCCTACTCCTTGCCCAGCCCATGCTGGCGCAATTTATTGGCGATGGTGGTGTGGGACACGCCCAGGCGCTTGCCCAATTGGCGACTGCTGGGGTGCTCATGGTACAGGGACTCCAGCACCGCCTTTTCGAAACGCCCGAGAATGGCGTCCAGCCCACCCTCCAGGGAAAAATCGCCCAGCGGCTGGGGCGCACCATAGTCCGGCAAGCGGATATGCTCGGGCTTGACCGTACCGCCCTCGCAGAGAGAGACCGCCTGGAACAGCACATTCTCCAGTTGCCGCACATTGCCCGGCCAGTGGTAGTGGGCGAGCCGCTCGAAGGCCTGGGGGGCGAGCTTCGGCAAGGGGCAGCCGATCTGCCGGCTGGCCTGGTCGAGGAAGTGCTCCACCAGCGGTGCCAGGCCGTCCAGGCACTCGCGCAGGGGCGGGATATGCAGGCTCAGCACGTTCAGCCGGTGGTACAGATCCTGGCGAAAGGCGCCCTTGGCGCACAGCTCGGACAGGTCGACCTGGGTCGCGCAGATCACCCGCACATCCAGGTAGACCTCCTCGTCGCTGCCGACCCGGCGAAAGCCACCGTCCTGCAGGAAACGCAGCAGCTTGGCCTGCAGGCGCGGGCTCATCTCGCCGACGCCGTCGAGAAACAGGCTGCCACCGGCGGTCAGCTCCAGCAGGCCGAGCTTGCCTTCCGGCCGTGCGCCCTCGAAGGCGCCGGGGCCGTAGCCGAACAGTTCGGTCTCGGCCATGGACTCCGGCAGGCCGGCGCAATTGAGCGCCATAAAGGGCGACTGCCCGCGCGGACTGGCCAGGTGGCAGGCCCGCGCCAGCAGTTCCTTGCCGGTGCCGGTCTCGCCCTCGATCAGCAGCGGCGCATCCAGCGGCGCCATACGCCGCGCCTCGCGGACCACCGCGGCCATGATCCTGGAACTCTGGAAGATGCTATCGAACCCGCGCAGCTCCTGCTTGCGCACCTGGTAGATGCGCTCGCCCACGCGGTCGGCGCGGTGCAGGGTCAGGACCGCGCCGGCCAGCGCCTCGCTCTCGTCGTGCTCGGACTGCAGCGGGGCGATATCGGCGAGAAACACATCGCCCTTGACCTTGACCCGCAAGCCGTTGATCCGCGACTGGTTGGCCCGCACCAGGGCCGGCAGGTCGAAATCCTCGGTGTAACGCGACAGCGCGATGCCCGGCACCTCGTCCACCCGCACCCCGAGCAACTGCGCCGCCGCGCGGTTGGCCGCGACTATCGAGCCGCCCATGTCGATGGACAGCACCGGAAACTCCAGGGCGCCGAGCAAGGCATTGAGCTCCAGGTGACGGCGCTCGCTGGGCATCAGGCCGACGCGCTTGACCCCGAACACCCCGGCAATGGCCTCGAACTTGGCGCGCAGGGACTGGAACTGCAGGTTGATCAGGTTCGGGCAGTGCAGGTAGATGGCATTGCCCTGCTCGCCGCCGACCTCGCCGCGGGCGACGTTGATCCCGTACTCCACCAGCAGGTTGAGGATATCGCGCAGGATGCCAACGCGATTCTGGCAATGCACCTTGATTCTCATAGGACGCCTTTTCCACGGGAGCGGCCGATTCGGCCGTTTTCAGGCCATTGCGCGCAAATTTTCGTCAAGATTATGTGACATTAATCGACGCTTTCAAGGCATTAACTCGCCATCTCGCCAATTTCGTAATTATTTCTTTACGACTTCCGGGAAAAACACCCGTGCCGCGAGGCACCCGGCGGCTGCGCCAGAGGGCGTTCTACGGTATCCATAAGGTCATACAACAAGAACGCAGGGCCCACGCCAGGGTCGAGCTGGAGAGCCTTATGAACACCCCCTATATGGCGCGGCAACCGGACGAAACGGGCTTCATCCACTACACGGACGCCGAGCATGGCGTCTGGAATACCCTGATCACCCGCCAGCTCGAGGTGCTCGAAGACCGCGCCTGCCAGGAATACCTGGACGGCATCGAGCGGCTCGGCCTGCCCCATGGGCGCATCCCCCAGCTCGCCGACGTCAACCGGGTACTCGAGGCCGCCACCGGCTGGCGGGTGGCCCGGGTACCGGCACTGATCCCCTTCCAGACCTTCTTCGAGCTGCTGGCCAGCCAGCAGTTTCCGGTGGCCACCTTTATCCGCCGCGAGGACGAGTTGGATTACCTGCAGGAGCCGGACATTTTCCACGAGATCTTCGGCCACTGCCCGCTCCTGACCAACCCCTGGTTCGCCGCCTTCACCCATACCTATGGCAAGCTCGGCCTGCAGGCGACCAAGGAAGAGCGGGTCTATCTCGCGCGCCTGTATTGGATGACCATCGAGTTCGGCCTGGTGGACACGCCCGCGGGGCTACGGATCTATGGCGGCGGCATCCTGTCCTCACCCAAGGAGACGGTCTACAGCCTGTCCTGCGAACCCGAACAACAGGCCTTCGATGCCCTGGAGGCGATGCGCACGCCCTACCGCATCGACATACTGCAGCCGCTGTACTTTGTCTTGCCCGGGCTCAAGCGCCTGTTCGACCTGGCCCAGGAGGACATCATGGCCCTGGTGCACCAGGGCATGCGGCTGGGACTGCACGCCCCGAAATTTCCGCCCAAGACGGCGGCCTAAGCTGGACAATGCGGACAATCCCGTCCGCGGCTTGTCCATCATTGAACAAACGGGTGAAAGAGACCCTGGTTTTGACAACCTTTTTGTTCAGGAGCCCCCCATGAGCCTTGCCCAAGCCCAATGCGAAGCCTGCAGCGTCGATGCACCCCATGTGTCCGACGAGGAGCTGGCCGAGCTGATTCGCGAGATCCCGGACTGGAACATCGAAACGCGCGACGGCCACATGGAGCTGGAACGCGCCTTCGCATTCAAGAACTTCCGCCATGCCCTGGCTTTCACCAACGCGGTGGGCGTCATCGCCGAGGAAGTCGGCCATCATCCCGCCCTGCTCACCGAGTGGGGCAAGGTCACCGTCACCTGGTGGAGCCACGAGATGAATGGCCTGCACCGCAACGACTTCATCATGGCCGCACGTACCGACTTGGTCGCCGAAACGGCCGAAGGCCGTAAATGACGAACCGCTTCAGGGGTAACCGACGACAGGATACCCGGCCGATGCCACGGGCCCTGGCCGGCACGGCCTGAGCCCAGGCTCGACTGCCCGAGACCCCGCGTTCAGCCGCCCCCAGGTGGCGGGACTCGCCTGGCGGCATCGCCTTGAGCGCCGCCCAGTCGCGGCGCCGGGACGCCGCCTTTACCCCCGCTACACCCCCCGTACCCGCCCAGCAAAGGGCAGCTGCACGTCCATTCCGCAAAACGACAAATATTAGTTAGTTAAAACAATAACTTATAAATAAATCCAAGCGCTCCGCGGCCCAACGCGCTTGCCATTGCCCTGATACTTCCCTAGGGTAGTTCGCCATGTGGTCCCTCATTGCCTCCATCAGCTCATTGCTGAGCGGGGTTGCATTACTCCTGCTTGGCAATGGCCTGCTCAACACCCTACTGACCCTGCGTGGCGTCGCCGAAGGCTACTCCACCGGGATGCTCGGACTGATAATGTCCGGGTACTTCGTCGGTTTTCTCCTCGGCACTTGGCTGGCGATTCCGCTGGTGCGTCGGGTTGGCCATATCCGTGCCTTCGCCTTTTTTGCCGCCCTGGCCGCCATCACCGCCCTACTCCATATGCTGCTGATCGACCCCTGGGTCTGGCTGGGCCTGCGCATGGTCTACGGCCTGGCGCTGGTCAGCCTGTACATGGTGATCGAGAGCTGGCTCAACGCCCAGGTTCCCGATGGCAAGCGCGGCCAGGTCTTTGCCCTGTACATGGCCGTCAACCTCGGCGCCCTGGCCGCGGCACAGCAGCTGTTGCACCTGGCCAGCCCACAGGATTTCACCCTGTTCGCCCTCGCGGCGATTCTGATCAGCGCCGCGTTGATGCCCATCACCTTGACCCGGCAGACTCAACCCAGCATGCCGGAAACCTTGCACACCGACTTGCGCCACCTGGTGCGCGTGGCGCCCCTGGCGATCGCCGCGGCCGGCCTCTCGGGCCTGGCCCTCGGCGCGTTCTGGGGCATGGCGCCCGTCTATGCCAGCCTGCAGGGCTTCGACGCGGCCGGCGTCGGGCTGCTGATGAGCAGCGCGATTCTCGGTGGTGCCCTGCTGCAATGGCCAATCGGCCACTACTCCGACCGTCATGACAGGCGCCAGGTGCTGTTCTGGGTGGTGCTGTTGGCGGTGCTGGTGGCACTGCTGATGAGCCTGCTGTCCGCCGGCCCCTGGCTGCTCGGACTGATTTTTCTGTGGGGTGGCCTGAGTTTCGCCATCTACCCCCTCGCCGTCGCCCAGATGGTCGACCAGTTGCAGCGTGACGAAATCCTCGCGGGCTCAAGCGGCCTGCTGATGGTCAACGGCATAGGTTCGGTGTGCGGCCCGCTGCTGGCCGGGCTGCTGATGCAACAACTGGGGGCCCAGGCCCTGCCGCTGTATTTCGCCGCATCCCTGGGCCTACTGGCCAGCTACACCCTGTACCGTCTGCGCCACGTCAGCGACCTGATCAGCGAGCCTCACGGACACTTCGTTCCCATGCTTCGCACCAGCCACACGGTGCTGGAACTGATGCCTGACGCGCCACCCACGGACCCTGACGCGCCGCAAGCCGATGACCTGGAGGCGCCCATCTCCCCACCGTAGGCGTGGACCCGCCCAGGTCTGAACAAGCGGCTGTCGCGCCAATTGCCCGTCAGCCCCCCGCATGCCGACTCCGGTCGACACATCAACAGCATGGACAGGGAGACAACACATGCTACTTGCAACCGATCTCGATGGAACCTTTCTCGCCGGTGACTCCGAAGACCGCCTCAGCCTGTACCAGGCCATCACCGCCCACCCCGACATCACGCTGGCCTATGTCACCGGCCGCAGCCTGGAGGCGGTGCTGCCGCTGCTGGACGACCCGACCCTGCCGCAGCCGGACTACATTATCGCCGACGTCGGCGCCAGCCTTTATCACGGCCGCACCCTGCAGCCGATCCAGCCGCTGCAAAGCCAGATCGACGCCCGCTGGCCCGGCGAATCCGTGGTGGCCAGCGCGCTGGCCGACTTCCCCGACCTGCAGCGCCAGGACGTGCCCCAGGCGCGCCGCTGTTCCTACTTCTGCACCCCGGAGCGCACCACCGATCCGGCGCTGAAAACCATCGCGGCGGCACTTGGCTGCGACCTGCTGTATTCCGCCGACCTCTACCTGGACTTTCTGCCCCGTGGCGTGAACAAAGGCAGCAGCCTCCTGGCCCTGGTGGACATGCTCGGCCTCGAACGCGACCAGGTGCTGGTGGCCGGCGACACCCTGAATGACCTGAGCATGCTCAGCAGCGGGCTCCACGCCGTGTGCGTAGGCCAGTCCGAAAGCGCGCTGCTGGAACAGACCCGTCACAATCCGCGGGTGTTGCACGCCAGCAGTCCCGGCTGTGGCGGCATCCTGGAGGCCATTGCCTATTTCAACTTCCTGGGCGCCCGCGGCATCGCCGCCGAGACCCGCCAGACCACCCGCCCGGGCAAGGCGGACCTGGTGATGGTCTACCACCGCCTGCCCTACGAGGAACACCGGATCGGGGGCAAACTGCAGCGCCGACGCCCCAGCTCGCCCAACGGCATCATTCCCTCCCTGCTGAGCTTCTTTGGCGATGGCCGCCCGGGCTCCTGGGTCGCCTGGGCCGTGCATGAGGCCGGCGACGAGGCCTTCGACACCCACACCACGGTGGATGCCGAGCGCTACCCTCTGCTCACCGCCGCCCGGGTGGCCTTGAGCAAGGAGGAAGTGGATATTTTCTACAAACGCTTTTCCAAGGAAGCCTTCTGGCCGACCTTGCACACCTTTTGGGAACGCGCCTCCTTCAACGAGGACGACTGGCAGGTTTTTCTCAAGGTCAACCGCGCTTTTGCCGAGCGCACCGCCCTGGAGGCGGCCGAAGGCGCCATCGTCTGGCTGCACGATTACAACCTGTGGATGGTCCCGGGCTACCTGCGTGAACTGCGCCCGGACCTGCGCATCGCCTTCTTCCATCACACCTACTTCCCCTCGGCGGACGTGTTCAATGTATTACCCTGGCGCCGGCAGATCATCGGCAGCCTGCTGCAATGCGATTACATCGGCTTTCATATTCCGCGCCAGGTGGAAAACTTCGTCGACGTGGCCCGCGGTGTCACCCCGCTGCGGACCATCAGCCGGCAAAATTGCGCGCCACGTTTTATCACCTACGGCTGCGCGGTGGGTCTGGAACGCATGACCACCGCGGTGGACACCGGCAATCGCGTGGTCAAGCTCGGCGCCCACCCGGTGGGCCTGGACCTCGAACGCATTCGCAATGCCCTGGCCCAGCCCAGGATCCAGCAGCAACTGACGCACCTGCGTCAGGAACTCAGCGGCTTCAAGCTGATCCTCTCGGTGGAGCGCCTCGACTACACCAAGGGCATCCTGGAAAAACTCAGGGCCTACGAGCTATTGCTGACCGACAACCCGGAACTCCTGGGCAAGGTGACCCTGGTCAGCATTTGCGTGCCCGCCGCAAGCGAGATGACCATCTACGACGAACTGCAGGCCCAGATCGAGCAGGCCGTGGGCCGCATCAACGGCCGCTTCGCCCACGTCGGCTGGACCCCGGTGCAATTTTTCTTCCGCAGCTTCCCCTTCGACGAGGTGGTGGCCTGGTACGCCATGGCCGACGTGATGTGGATCACGCCGCTGCGCGACGGCCTCAACCTGGTGGCCAAGGAGTTCGTCGCCACCCAGGGCCTGCGCCAGGGCCAGGGCGTGCTGGTGCTCTCGGAATTTGCCGGCGCCGCCGCCGAACTCAAGGGGGCTCTGCTGACCAACCCCCACGATACGGCGGACCTGGCCCAGACCTGCTACCTGGCCCTGAACCTATCCAAGGCCGAAGCCCAGGCGCGGCTGCGCGAGCTGTTCGACATCGTCAGCTACAACGACATCCGTCGCTGGGGTGAGGAGTTTCTCGCCGGAGTGGCCCTCCCCCAGAACGAGACGCAAGCGCTGGAACCGGTATCCTGAGAGGTAAAAACAGGCCCTAGAACTCCACCTTGCCCCGTCCGGCCTTGATCGAGCCGCGCTTGCTCTTGCCTTCCAGGCGGCGCGTCTTCGATCCCAGGGTCGGCTTGGTCGGCCGCCGGGCCTTTTCCACCTTGGTGGCGCTAAGAATCAGCGCCTTCAGCCGCTCCAGCGCATCGGCACGATTCTGCTCCTGGGTCCGGTACTGCTGGGCCTTGATCACCACCACCCCCTCGGTGGTGATGCGGCTGTCGCGCCACTCCAGCAGCCGCGCCTTGTAGAAGGGCGGCAAGGACGAGGCCTGGATATCGAAACGCAGGTGCACCGCGCTGGAGACCTTGTTGACGTTCTGCCCGCCGGCCCCCTGGGCGCGGATGGCGGTCAGTTCGACCTCGTCATCGGGCAGGTGGATGCTATTGGATATCACCAGCATGGCGAACTTATCGATAAAGAATGGACGCCCAGGATAACCCGGACGACGCTCAAGATCGGCATCCGTGACGAATCGAAAAAACGGCAAGCCCTGACTTGATCTAGAATGCCCCGACGAAAAGCACCGAGCCGCGCCATGACTGAACCGCTACCCGCCTACAGCCGTTTGCCCCTGAGCTTCGACGCCGACCTGATGCAAGCCGAGTTGGCCCGCTTGCCCGAGCAGGCCTGGCAGGCGCATTTCAATACCGGCTACTTCACCGGCGACTGGAGCGGCATCGCGCTGCTGGCCCCGCCGTCCGCGACACCCAGCTTGCTGATCGACAGCCAGGGCGCGGCCGCCGAACCGACCGCGGTGCTGCTGGATTTCCCGTTCTGGCAGCAGGTGTTCCAGCGCTTTCCCTGCACCATCAGCAGCGCCCGCCTGTTGCGCCTGGGTCCTGGCGCGCAGATTCGCGAGCACAGCGATCCCGACCTGGGCCGGCCCGACGGCGACCTGCGCCTGCACCTGCCGATCCTCAGCCACCCGGCGGTGGAATTCATGCTCGAGGGCCAGACCATTCCGATGCAAGCGGGCGAGGCCTGGTTCCTCGACCTCAACCGGCCCCACAGGGTGGCAAACCTCAGCGAGCAGACCCGCGTCCATCTGGTGCTCGACTGCCGACGCAACGCCTGGCTGCTGCAACAGATCGCCAACGGGCTGCCCAGCACCCCGCTCGCCCAGCCGGCCCGGGGCGCGGCCCAATTCGCCGCGTTCCGCGCCCTGGTGCAGCAAGACCCCGAGTTGCTGCGGCAACTGGTCGAACTCGAAGACCCGCAACAGTTTGCCGAGACCGCCATCGCCCTGGCCGCGCCCCTGGCCCTGCATTTCACCGTGGATGATGTGCAGACGGCCATGCGCCAGGGCCGCCGCGCCTGGATCGAACAATGGGTAATTTGAACATGCCGAGCGCGACATGCGACTTCCAGGGCTGGCTGCCAATCCGCGCCTGGCCCGAACAGGGCCAGTGGTGGATCGACTGGTGC
>DATDTH010000309.1:0-3137 GCA_035290985.1 Pseudomonas sp.
CAGGCCCAGGGCTTCCATCAGGCAGTTCATCGAGTTGGCGGTGAACATGCCGGAGCAGCTGCCGCAGGTCGGGCAGGCGCTGCGCTCGTACTCGGCGACCTTCTCGTCGGAGGCCGATTCGTCGGCGGCTATGACCATGGCGTCGACCAGGTCCAGGCCGTGGCTGGCCAGCTTGGTCTTGCCGGCTTCCATCGGGCCGCCGGAAACGAAGACCACCGGGATGTTCAGGCGCAGGGCGGCCATCAGCATGCCGGGGGTGATCTTGTCGCAGTTGGAGATGCAGACGATGGCGTCGGCGCAATGGGCGTTGACCATGTATTCCACCGAGTCGGCGATGATCTCGCGGCTGGGCAGGGAATAGAGCATGCCGTCATGGCCCATGGCGATGCCGTCGTCCACGGCTATGGTGTTGAATTCCTTGGCCACGCCGCCGGCTTTTTCGATCTCGCGGGCGACCAGTTGGCCCATGTCCTTGAGGTGCACATGGCCGGGCACGAACTGGGTGAAGGAGTTGGCGACGGCGATGATCGGCTTCTTGAAATCCTCGTCCTTCATCCCGGTGGCACGCCAGAGGGCACGGGCGCCGGCCATGTTGCGGCCCTGGGTGGAGGTTTTCGAGCGATAGTCGGGCATGGAGCACTCCTGGCGGCGGACAGGCCGTTGAAAAAGGTGGCGGGCGACAGGACAAGCCGAGGCCGGCCAAAAAGGCGCAGTTTACACGCAGAAAATAAGCCTGTTGAGTCGCCATGCCCCGGATGGTTGGAGGCGAACGGTCGATGGGCGCTGTGGGTCGCTGCCGGTGACGCCGCGGGATCGCCGCGCGCCCGGTTCGAGCCGGTAAACCGCCGGGGGTGGCTGGCGATCGATAGCCGCGATTCTACACCTCTGCCCCCAGGAAGGAACGCGGGCCGGTTGTGCGAGATATCCGTCCCAGCGCGCAGTGCCGCGGGTCGCGCTTCGCTAGACTGCGCGCCTGTGTTGTTTCCGCTTTCGAGGATCATTGAATGTCCTGGCTTTCCCGTACCTTATCCGTCTATCTGGCCATCGGCCTGGGGCAGGGGCTGTTGTTCTGGTGGATCCTCGGCCTGGAGTCGCCCGGGTTGTCGGCCGCGGTCGCGACCGTCGCGCTGGTGGGCGGCATCAACCTGCAGCTGCTGGGCGGCGGCCTAAGGTCGCGGGGGGCGGTGCTGCTGGCGGCGGGACTGGCGCTGGGCATGGCGTCGATCAGCGCCTGGGTGTTCTGGCCGCCCGAGCTGTCCGAGAAGGGAGCGCCCTCCAGCGACTGGCTAAAGGTCAGCTGGGGGGTTGGTTCGGTGGTGCTGGCCTATATAGCCACCGCCTTCATTCTCAGCTGGCCGACGCGGGAAAAGCACCGCCTGCGCTACGAGGACCTGTTCCGGCATGCCTGGAACAACGTGTTCATCCTGCTGCTCGCGGCGCTGTTGACCGGGGTGTTCTGGTTGCTGCTGATGCTCTGGGGCAGTCTGTTCCGGATGCTCGGCATCGAGCAGTTCGCTCAGTGGTTTTCCGCCCCGGGCTTCGTCTGCCTGAGTACCGCGCTGGTGTTCTCCCTCGGTGTGCGCATGGGCCGCGACAATGAGCGGGTGATCGGCCTGCTGCGGGGTATCTTGCTGACCCTGTGCCGCTTTCTCTTGCCCCTGAGCGCCCTGATTGCCGTGCTGTTCAGCCTGGCGCTGCCGTTCACCGGCCTGAGCCCGATCTGGAGCACCGGTTTTTCCACGCCCATCCTGATCGGCCTGGTGGGCATCAACCTGTTTCTGCTCAACGGCGTGTTCCAGGACGGTCGCCAGGGCGACGCTTATCCGAGCGGGCTGCGACGGCTGGTGGAACTCTGCTTGCTGTGCCTGCCGGTGCTGATGGCGCTGGCCGGCTATTCGACCTATTTGCGCATCGAGCAGCATGGCCTCTCGCCGTCGCGTTTCCTGGCCGCGCTGCTGGTGTTGGTGGGCACCCTGCATAGCCTGGCCGCCCTCTGGGCGGTGGTGCGCCGTCAGCCGCTCTGGCTGGGTAGTCTGTGCGCCAGCAACCCGCTGATTGCACTGTTGCTCTGCGTCTTGCTGGTCGGTGTGCACAGCCCCTGGCTCAGCCCGCTGGAGTTCAGCGCCAGGAACCAGGTGCAGCGCCTGCTAAGCGGGCGGACCGCGGCCGAGGACTTCGATGCCGAGTACCTGCGTTACAGCCTGGGCGCGCCGGGCCTGCGGCAGTTCGAGGCCTTGCAGGGCCTGCTCGAACAAGGCCGCGTACTCGAGGCCCCGGCCCGTGAGCGGCTGCAGGCGCTGATGCGCGAGGCCTCGCACGGGGGGGCTGACAGCCTGGGCGAAGCGGTCGAGCCGCCCGGCCCGAAGCTGGAGTGGCTGGGTACGCCGGAGGAGGGCCACGAACAGTTCGTGGCGCTGGCGAGCGACTCCTTCAGGTGCCAGAACCCCGGTTGCCTGCTGTGGGCGGTGGACCTGGATCTGGCCCCGGATGGCCGCAAGGAAGTGCTGCAACTGTCCAAGGAGGAGTGGCCGACGGCCATTTTTTTCTTCACCCGATCGGATGCGGGCGAATGGCGGCAGGCGGGCACGCTGGAAGGCACGGTGAGCACGCCCGAGCTGATTCGGCAGATACGCGCGGGCGCGGCGTGGCTGGTGCGGCCGCGTTACCAGAGCCTGCAGGCCGAGGGCGTGCTGTTGGTGCCGCTGCCCAGAGAGCCGGAAGCCGCCCGCGACTGAGACGGGCGGGCCTGGCTGCCTCGGTGCTGCTCGGTCAGAGGTCGGCCAGGGCGCGCAGCTTGGCCAGTTCCGCTTCGGGCAGTTGGATGCCCTCGGCCTCGGACCTGGCCCGCTGGCGGTAGCGGCGGTCGCCTGGCTGGCGTTCCTGGCCGGCCTCGGCCATGCGTGCGATCAGGGTCTCGCAGCGCTCGGCGAAAGAGCGGAGCGAGCCCTTGTCCGGGTCGATAACGATCAGCAGCTGCCCGGTCCAGGGCGTCTGGGCGCCAGGGTGCCCGGACCAGTCGAACTCGAAGGAGAAGTTGCCGCCGGTCAGGGCGGCGGCCAGCAGCTCCACCATCATCGACAGGGCGGAGCCCTTGTAGCCGCCGAATGGCAGCAGCGCGCCGCCTTCGAGTATCGCCC
>DATDTH010000310.1:0-5980 GCA_035290985.1 Pseudomonas sp.
CGCCGGCAAGGGGAAGTTCAGGGCCTGCTGGCGCGAGCCGCCCTGGCCCAGGCTGCCCAGGGCGCTGCGCACGAAGGCCGGCAGCGCCTGGGCCAGGGCGGCGCTGGCGCTGGCGGGCAGGCCGAGTGGGCTGCCGGTGGCTGGCAGCAACTGGGCGATCAGGCGCAGCAGGTTGGCTTTCAGATCCTGGGGCAGGCCAGCGGTCTGGCCGCCGAGCAGCTTGGCCTCGAGGAACAGACCGCTGTTTTCCAGGGCCTGGGCCAGGCCCTTGGGCGTGCTCAGCTGGGCGCTGTCGGGCAGGGCGGCGAACAGCTTGTCGATGCTTCCGTGCAGGCCTTCGGGCAGGCCTTGCTGGCTGCCCAGACCCTGCAGGGCCCTGAACAGGCCCTCCAGCGAGCCCTGGCGATTGAGCTGGTTGCCCAGTTGCTGGCCCAGCTCCAGTTGATCCAGGCGGCCGCTCAGGGGCAGGAAATTCAGGGCCTGGCTGCCTTGCACCTGGGCGGTCAGCAGGCTGCCGGGGGGCAATGGCTGGGGGCTGTCGAGCGCCAGTTTGCTGCCGGCCAGCGGCGTGTTGAGCAGGTCGACCAGCACCCGGTAGACGATCTGCTGCGCCTTGTGTTGCACCAACTGCTCGCTGCTCACGACCTTGGCTTGCAGCAGGGTGCCGAGGGGCAACTGATCCAGGTCCAGGTGGGTGAGCGCCGTGCTGCCGCCGCTTTGCAGCGCCACGGCCAGGCGCGTCTCGGCCAGTGCGGTGACCAGCAGGGCGGAGCCCTGGGCCAGGGGCCGGGGGCTGCTGGCCTGCAGGGTGGCCTGGCGCCCGTTGTCCAGGGTCAGCTTGAGCAGCAACTGGAAACTCTGGGCGCCTTCCTTGACCGCCAGCACCTCGGCATTGGCCGATTCGCCGGTGGCCAGCAGGCCTTGCAGCGGCTGCAGGAGTTTCAAGGCCAGGTCGGCGGTCGGTGGGCTCGGGCGCGGGGTCGGCGCGGTCGGCGCCAGCGGGCGTGCGCTGCTGATTTCGGCCATGGGGTGGTAATAACCTGTCGAAAATGCCCGCTTCGGCGGCAGGGCCTGGCATGTATAATGCCGCCCCGTCCGGGCCGGCTGTGCATGGTGCTTGCGTCAGTATAGCGGCCGCGACACTCTCGACTTTAACGAGTAGCCATGCCGTGACCAGCCCTCTTCTCGAAGCCGTGGCGCTCGCCTGCGAGCGGGACTGGCGCATGTTGTTCGAAGACCTCCACCTGCAACTGGCGAGCGGCCAGATGCTGCAGGTGGTCGGGCCGAATGGCAGCGGCAAGACCAGCCTGCTGCGCCTGCTCTGCGGCTTGATGCAGCCGACCGCCGGCGAGGTGCTGCTGGCGGGACGGCCGTTGCACGGCCAGCGCGACGAGTTGGCCCGCTCGCTGTTGTGGCTGGGCCACGCCGCGGGTATCAAGGGACTGCTCACCCCGGAGGAGAACCTGGCCTGGCTTTGCGCCCTGCATCAGCCAGCCGGGCGTGACGCGATTCGCGCGGCCCTGGCCAAGGTCGGCCTGCGTGGGTTCGAGGACGTGGCCTGTCATACGCTGTCCGCCGGCCAGCAGCGGCGTGTCGCCCTGGCCCGCCTGCACCTGGCGCCACCGCCGCTGTGGATTCTCGACGAGCCCTTCACCGCCCTGGACAAACAGGGCGTCGCCGAACTGGAAGAACACCTGGCCGGCCATTGCGAGGCGGGCGGCCTGGTCGTGTTGACCACCCATCACACGCTTTCTCGCCGGCCAGCCGGCTACCGCGAACTTGATCTGGGGCAGCGCCGTCCATGAGCAATGTCTTTACCCTGCTGCTGGCCCGTGAGGCTCGCCTGTTGTGCCGGCGCCCGGCCGAGCTGGCCAATCCCCTGGTGTTCTTCGCCATCGTGATAGCGCTGTTCCCGCTGGCCGTCGGTCCGGAAAGCCAGCAATTGCGCAACCTGGCGCCGGGACTCCTGTGGGTGGCGGCGCTTCTGGCCGTACTCTTGTCCCTGGATGGCCTGTTTCGCAGCGACTACGAAGACGGCTCGCTGGAACAGTGGGTCGTTTCGCCGCACCCCTTGGCGCTTCTGGTACTCGCCAAGGTGCTGGCACACTGGTTGTTTACCGGGCTGGCGCTGGTGCTGCTGGCGCCGCTGCTCGGCCTGATGCTCGGCCTGCCCCTGGACAGCCTGCCGACGCTGCTGCTCTCGCTGCTGCTCGGTACGCCGGTGCTCAGCCTGCTGGGGGCGGTGGGCGCGGCGCTGACGGTCGGGCTCAAGCGCGGCGGCCTGCTGCTAGCACTGCTGATCCTGCCGCTGTATATCCCGGTGCTGATACTCGGTACCGGGACCATGCAGGCCGCGTTGCAAGGGCTGCCGACCGCCGGGCACCTGTTGTGGCTGGCCAGCCTGACCGCCCTGGCGGTCACCCTGTCCCCCTTTGCGATTGCTGCCGGCCTGACCATCAGCGTCGGCGAATGATGGAATGCTCGAAGAAGAATGCCCAAAAGAATGTATAACCGCGTGATGACAATACTCCCGGCCTTGAGGCGGTCTGCATGAACTGGACATGGTTTCATAAGCTCGGCTCGCCCAAGTGGTTCTACGAGATCAGCGGTCGCTGGCTGCCCTGGCTGGCGCTGGCCGCCGTGCTGCTGCTGGGCGCCAGCCTGGTCTGGGGGCTGGCCTTCGCGCCACCCGAGAAGTACCAGGGCGACAGCTACCGGATCATCTATATCCATGTGCCGACCGCCTTCCTGGCCCAGAGCTGCTACCTGATGATGGCCATTGCTGGCGCGGTCAGCCTGATCTGGAAGATGAAGCTGGCCGACATCGCCCTGCAGCAGGCGGCACCAATCGGCGCCTGGCTGTGTTTCGTCGCGCTGGTCACCGGGGCCATCTGGGGCAAGCCGACCTGGGGCACCTACTGGGTCTGGGACGCGCGCCTCACCTCCATGCTGATCCTGTTGTTCCTGTATTTCGGGGTGATCGCCTTGGGCAACGCCATCAGCAACCGCGACAGCGCCGCCAAGGCCTGCGCGGTGCTGGCGCTGGTCGGCGCGGTGAACATCCCGATCATCAAGTACTCGGTGGAGTACTGGAACACCCTGCACCAGCCGGCCACTTTCAGCGTGGCCGGCAAGGCCAGCATGAGCGCCGAGATGTGGGTGCCGCTGCTGGTGGCCATACTCGGCATCTATTGTTTCTTCGGCGCCGTGCTGCTGATGCGCATGCGCCTCGAGGTGTTGCGCCGGGAATCTCGCGCCAGCTGGGTGAAGAGCGAAATCGCACGCCTGACCGGGCCGCGATCGGCTGGGGCACGTTCGATAGAGGAGAGCCGCTGATGTACTTCGACTCGTTCGCCGCGTTGCTCGCCATGGGCAAGCATGGCGCCTATGTCTGGTCCGCCTATGGCATCAGCCTGGCCGTACTGGCCCTCAATGTCGCGTTGCCGATCCTGGCGCGCCGGCGCTATCTGCAGGAACAGGCGCGCATGCTGCGCCGGGAGCAAAATCAGTGAAGCCGCTGCGCAAGAAACGCCTCTACATAGTGCTCGCCATCCTGGTCGGTGCCGGCATAGCCGTCGCCCTGGCCCTGAGCGCCCTGCAGCAGAACATCAACCTGTTTTACACGCCGACCCAGATCGCCAACGGCGAAGTGCCCGCGGGAACCCGGATTCGCGCCGGTGGCATGGTCAAGGAGGGCTCGCTGACGCGCTCCCAGGACTCGCTGACCGTACGTTTCGTGGTGACCGACTTCGCCAAGGACGTGACCATCCAGTACCAGGGCATCCTGCCGGACCTGTTTCGCGAGGGGCAGGGCATAGTCGCCCTCGGCAGGCTCGATGGCGCGGGCGTGCTGATCGCCGATGAAGTGCTGGCCAAGCACGACGAGAACTACATGCCCCCGGAAGTGACGAAGGCCTTGAAAGAAAGCGGCCAATCCCAACCCATGCCGTCGAAGGAGGGCTGACGCCATGCCTGGTATCCTGCCCGAGCTCGGCCATCTGGCCCTGATCCTTGCCCTGTGCCTGGCCCTGGTGCAGTCGACCCTGCCGCTGATCGGCGCCTGGCGCGGCGATCGGCAGTGGATGAGCCTGGCCGTGCCGGCGGCCTGGGGACAGTTCGCCTTTCTGCTGTTCGCCTTCGCCTGCCTGACCCAGGCCTTCATGGTCGACGATTTTTCCGTCGCCTATGTTGCCCATAACTCCAATAGCGCCTTGCCCTGGTACTACAAGTTCAGCGCCGTGTGGGGTGCCCACGAGGGCTCGCTGCTGCTCTGGGCGCTGATCCTGGGCGGCTGGACTTTCGCCGTGTCGATCTTCTCCCGGCAATTGCCGGAAGTGATGCTGGCACGGGTGCTGGCCGTGATGGGGCTGATCAGCATCGGCTTCCTGCTGTTCCTGATCGTCACCTCCAACCCCTTCGAGCGCCTGCTGCCGAACGTGCCGATGGACGGTCGCGACCTCAATCCCCTGTTGCAGGACATCGGCCTGATCGTCCATCCACCCATGCTGTACATGGGCTATGTCGGCTTCTCCGTGGCGTTTTCCTTCGCCATCGCCGCCCTGCTCGGCGGCAAGCTGGACGCGGCCTGGGCGCGCTGGTCGCGGCCCTGGACCATCATCGCCTGGGCCTTCCTCGGCATCGGCATCGCCCTGGGCTCCTGGTGGGCCTATTACGAGCTCGGCTGGGGCGGTTGGTGGTTCTGGGATCCGGTGGAAAACGCCTCCTTTATGCCCTGGCTGGTCGGCACCGCGCTGATCCACTCCCTGGCGGTCACCGAAAAGCGCGGCGTGTTCAAGAGCTGGACCGTGCTGCTGGCCATCGCGGCCTTTTCCCTGAGCCTGCTGGGGACCTTCCTGGTGCGCTCCGGGGTCCTGACCTCGGTGCATGCCTTCGCCAGCGATCCGGAGCGCGGGGTCTTTATCCTGGCCTTCCTGCTGCTGGTGGTCGGCGGTTCCCTGACCCTGTTCGCCCTGCGCGCGCCCGTAGTCAAGAGCCAGGTCGGTTTCGCCCTCTGGTCGCGGGAGACCCTGCTGCTGGTGAACAACCTGGTGCTGGTGGTCGCAGCGGCTATGATCCTGCTCGGCACCCTCTACCCCCTGGTGCTGGATGCCATCAGCGGCGCCAAGCTGTCGGTCGGTCCACCCTATTTCAACGCGCTCTTCGTGCCGCTGGTCGCCCTGTTGATGGCGGTGATGGCGGTCGGCGTGCTGGTGCGCTGGAAGGACACCCCGGTTCGCTGGCTGCTCGGCATGCTCGCCCCGGTGCTGCTGGCCAGCGTGGTGCTGGGCGGGGTGGCGACCTTGCTGCTCGGCGATTTCAACTGGGCGGTGCTGGCAGTGATCCTGCTGGCGGCCTGGGTGGTGCTGGCCGGCCTGCGTGACCTGCTCGACAAGACCCGCCATAAGGGCTTGATCAAGGGCATCGCCGGCCTGAGTAGCAGCTACTGGGGCATGCAGCTGGCGCACCTGGGCATCGCCGTATGCGCCATAGGCGTGGTGCTGGTCAGCCAAGGCAGCGCCGAGCGGGACCTGCGCCTGGCCCCCGGCGAGTCCCTGGAGCTGGGCGGGTACCAGTTCGTCTTCGAGGGCGCCGAGCATTTCGAAGGGCCGAACTTCACTTCGGACAAGGGCACGGTCCGCGTGCTGCAAGACGGTGAGCAAGTCGCCCTGCTGCACCCGGAAAAACGCCTGTACACCGTGCAGAACATGCCGATGACCGAGGCCGGTATCGACGCCGGCCTGACCCGCGACCTCTACGTGGCCCTGGGCGAGCCCCTGGAGCAGGGGGCCTGGGCCGTGCGCGTGCATATCAAGCCCTTCGTCCGCTGGATCTGGTTCGGCGCCCTGATGATGGGCTTTGGCGGCGTGCTGGCGGCGTTCGATCGGCGCTATCGGGTCAAGGTCAAAACCCGGGTCCGTGATGCGCTCGGCCTGAGCGGGGTGACGGCATGAAGCGCCTGATCCTGCTGCTGCCCTTGCTG
>DATDTH010000311.1:0-6611 GCA_035290985.1 Pseudomonas sp.
AGCGGGTCGCCCTGGCCCGGGCCCTGGTGTTCGAGCCGCAACTGGTGTTGATAGACGAGCCCCTGGGGGCCCTGGACAAGCAGCTGCGCGAACACATGCAGATGGAGATCAAGCACCTGCACCAGCGCCTGGGCGTGACCGTGGTCTACGTCACTCACGACCAGGGTGAGGCCCTGACCATGTCCGACCGGGTCGCGGTGTTCCACCAGGGCGAGATCCAGCAGATCGCCGACCCGCGGACCCTCTACGAATCGCCGAAAAATACCTTCGTCGCCAACTTCATCGGCGAGAACAACCGCCTCAATGGCCGCCTGGCCAGCCGCGACGGCGAGCATTGCCTGGTCGAACTGGAACGCGGCGAAAAGGTCGAGGCCCTGGCGGTCAACGTCGGCCAGACCGGAGGCCCCGTGACCCTGTCGATCCGCCCCGAGCGGGTGCTGCTGAACGCGGCCAGTGAGTCTTGCCGCAACCGCTTTTCCGGGCGGGTGGCCGAATTCATCTACCTGGGCGACCACGTGCGGGTGCGTCTGGAGGTCTGTGGCAAAACCGATTTCTTCGTCAAGCAGCCGATCGCCGACCTCGATCCGGCGCTCGCGGTGGGGGACGTGGTGCCGCTCGGCTGGCATGTCCAGCACGTGCGGGCCCTGGATCCGCTCACGGTCGAATGATTCCTGTCCGTTTTAACCAACCAGCACTGTGGAGCGTATAAGAATGTCAAAAAACCTGAGACTCACCGCCCTGGCTTTGGGGCTGTCCTGCGCCGTTCCGGCACTGGCCGCCGACCTGACGGTCATCTCCTTCGGCGGCGCCAACAAGGAGGCCCAGACCAAGGCCTACTACGCGCCGTTCGAAGCCGCCACGGGCAACAAGATCATCGCCGGCGAATACAACGGCGAGATGGCCAAGGTCAAGGCCATGGTCGACACCAACAGCGTGTCCTGGAGCCTGGTCGAAGTGGAATCGCCCGAGCTGTCCCGCGGCTGCGACGAGGACATGTTCGAGGAACTCGACTACGCCCAGCTCGGCGGCAAGGCCGACCTGGTACCTGGCGCGGCTCAGCTGTGCGGCGTCGGTTTCTTCGTCTGGTCCACGGTGCTGGCCTACAACGCCGAGAAGCTGGCCAGCGCACCGACCGGCTGGGCCGATTTCTGGAACGTGGAAAAATTCCCCGGCAAGCGCGGCCTGCGCAAGGGCGCCAAGTACACCCTGGAATTCGCCCTGATGGCCGACGGCGTGGCGCCCAAGGACGTCTACACCGTGCTGGCCGGCAAGGACGGCCAGGACCGCGCCTTCAAGAAGCTGGACGAACTCAAGCCCTATATCCAGTGGTGGGAAGCCGGCGCCCAGCCGCCGCAATACCTGGCCTCCGGTGACGTGGTCATGAGCTCGGCCTACAACGGGCGCATTGCCGCGACCCAGAAGGAAGGCAGCAGCCTGAAAGTGGTCTGGACCGGCGGCATCTACGACTTCGACGCCTGGGCCATTCCCAAGGGCGCGAAGAACAAGGACGAGATCCTCAAGTTCATCGCCTTCACCCTCAAGCCCGAGCAGCAGAGGATCTACTCCGAGAACATCGCCTACGGTCCGGTCAACACCAAGGCCGTGGCGCTGCTGGACAAGAACCTGCTGGGCGACATGCCCACCACCCCGGACAACATCAAGGACCAGGTGGCTATGAACGTCAGCTTCTGGGCCGACTTCGGCGAGACCCTGGAGCAGCGCTTCACCGCCTGGGCCGCCAAGTAACCCCGGCCAGGCCCTCTCCCATCGGGGGAGGGCTTGACCGCTTGTCGATCCGCCTCGTCCGGTTCCCCTTGGGCGCCGGGCGTTCAATCCAGCCGCTTCGGCGGCCCGTTTTCCGGAGTTCGTTATGGCCACCGCAGTGCCCTTGACCGAGGTCACCGGCCCCACGCTGAAACAGCGTCTGGCCCGTGCCGAGCGCAGCAATCGCCTGAGAGCCCAGGCGTTGATCCTGCCGCTGCTGCTGTTTCTGGTGCTGGTCTTTCTGGTGCCCATAGTCGCGCTGCTCTACAAGAGCGTGGCCAACCCCGAAGTGGTGGCCAGCTTGCCGCGTACCCTGCAGGCCCTCAGCGTCTGGGATGGCAAGGCCTTGCCGGCGGAGGAGGCCTACCAGGCCCTGAGCCTGGACCTGGTCGAGGCTCGCCAGCAGCAGAAGGTCGGCGACCTGTCGAAACGCCTGAACATGGAGCTGGCCGGCTACCGCAGCCTGTTGGCCAAGACCGCGCGGGCCTTGCCCTTCGATCCCGCGCCAGGGTCCTACAAGGATGCCCTGGAAGACCTGGACGAGCGCTGGGGCGATCCGGCCTATTGGCAGGTGATCCGCCGCAACAGCAGTGCCCTTACCCCCTATTACCTGCTCGCCGCCCTGGATCATCGCATCGACGACCTGGGCGAGCTGGCACCGGCTACCCCTGACCAGGCGATCTACCTGGGAATCTTCGCCCGCACCTTCTGGATGGGCCTGGTGATCACCGCCCTGTGCCTGGTGCTGGCCTATCCCCTGGCCTACCTGCTGGCGAACCTGCCGGCGCGCCAGAGCAACCTGTTGATGATCCTGGTACTGCTGCCGTTCTGGACCTCGATCCTGGTGCGCGTGGCGGCCTGGATAGTGCTGCTGCAGTCGGGCGGGCTGATCAACAGCGCGCTGCTTGGCCTGGGCCTGATCGACAAGCCCCTGGAGTTGGTGTTCAACCGCACCGGGGTCTACATCTCCATGGTGCACATCATGCTGCCGTTCATGATCCTGCCGATCTATAGCGTGATGAAGGGCATCTCGCCGACCTATATGCGCGCGGCGATTTCCCTCGGTTGCCATCCCTTCGCCAGTTTCTGGCGGGTGTACTTCCCGCAGACCGTGGCCGGCGTCGGCGCCGGTTGCCTGCTGGTGTTCATCCTGGCCATCGGTTACTACATCACCCCGGCACTGCTGGGCAGCCCGAGCGATCAGATGGTCAGTTATTTCGTCGCCTTCTACACCAACGTCACCATCAACTGGGGCATGGCCACTGCCCTGGGCGGTCTGCTGCTGCTCGCCACGCTGGTGCTCTATGTGGTCTACAGCTGGCTGGTCGGTGCAAGCCGGCTGCGCCTGAGCTAATCAATCGGAGGCTTTTCCATGCTTACGCCCTACATGTCGCCGATCGAACGTGTCTGGTATTACAGCCTGCGCACCCTGTGCGCCCTGGTGCTGCTGTTCCTGATCCTGCCGGTGCTGGTGATCATTCCGCTGTCGTTCAACTCCGGCAGTTTCCTGATGTACCCCCTGCAGGACTTTTCCCTGCGCTGGTACCAGGACCTCTTCGCCTCGGCCGAATGGATGCGCGCGCTGAGGAACAGCCTGATAGTGGCGCCGGCCGCCACCGCGCTGGCGATGGTGTTCGGCACCCTGGCGGCCATCGGCCTGACCCGCGGTGATTTTCGCGGCAAGGCCCTGGTGATGAGCCTGATGATTTCGCCCATGGTGGTGCCGGTGGTGATAGTCGGGGTGGCCAGCTACCTGTTCTTCGCCCCGCTGGGGCTGGGCAACAGCTTCCTGGCGCTGATCCTGGTGCATGCGGTGCTTGGCGTGCCGTTCGTGATCATCACGGTATCGGCCACCTTGCAGGGCTTCAACCATAACCTGGTGCGGGCTGCGGCCAGCCTGGGTGCCTCGCCGCTGACGGCGTTTCGCCGGGTGACCCTGCCGCTGATCGCGCCGGGGGTGATTTCCGGTGCTCTGTTCGCCTTCGCCACCTCCTTCGACGAAGTGGTGGTAACCCTGTTCCTCGCCGGCCCCGAGCAGGCGACCCTGCCCCGGCAGATGTTCAGCGGCATCCGCGAGAACCTCAGTCCGACCATAGCCGCGGCCGCGACCCTGCTGATCGGCTTCTCGGTGGCGCTCTTGCTGACCCTGGAATGGTTGCGCGGGCGCAGCGAAAAACTGCGCACGGCGATGCCCGAATAAGGTTGGCCCGGGCGCGGAGGCCCGGGCCGGGGTTTCAGTGATGCCCGTGGGCGGCCCCGCCCTTGCCGTCGGGCAGGGCGATGCGCACGTTCTGCATCATGCCCTGGTCCTCATGGTCGAGGATGTGGCAGTGCAGGACGAAGTCGCCGATATAGCGCTCGTAGCGGGTGCGGACCACCACGGTGTAGACGCCTGCCGCGCCGTTGCCGATGTTCTTGACGAACAGGGTGTCCTTCCATACGCCCTTGAGGCCGGCATATTGGGTGTCGAGGATCGGCTTACCCTGGGCATCCTTCTCGAAGTTATCCACGGCGCCGGGCGCGCTGACATCGGTCTTGCCGTCCGGGGCGATGATCTTGACCACCTGGAAGGGGTTGACGTGGATATGGTAGGGGTGACTGGCCAGGGTCGACTTCAATGTCCATTCATCGACCGCGCCGAGCACCAGGGTGCGGTCGATGCGGGTGGCGTCATAGGGGTTGCCGTCGATCTGGAAGAACACCTCTTTCGGCTGGCTGACGTCGATATTGAAGGTCAGCTCCTGGGTGCCGGTCACTTCCTCGTCCGTGACGTCCGGGTGGGCGATAAAACTGCTGAGCTTGAGGCCGTCCTTGAGCTCGGCCTCGACCTTGGCCCGCACGGCCTGGGGCATATTGGCCTGGGCCGCCGCCAGCAATTGCTTGCTGACAACGCGCGGGATCTCCTCCTGGGCCAGTGGCTGTCCCTTGTCCACCGGCACTATGCCGAGCAATTGCGCCGAGGGTTGCGCCTGGTTGACGCTGGCGCCCGCCGGGGCCGAGGCGTCGATCAGGCAATAATCCCCTTGCTCGGGGAACAGCACCAGGGCATCCCAGCGGTAGCCGGGCTGGAACACCGCCATGGGGGTCGGGGTGGCCGCCGCCGTGGTCAAACCGTCGGCCGCGACCAGGTGCAGGGGCAGGGGTTCGCCGGTGCAATGCTGGGCAATGTAGCTCGGGTTGTCTTCGGCCTTGAGGTTCTGCAGTGCCGGGGCATTGGCCGCGCGCTTGCGCAGTTGCAGGGAGATGGTGTCGCGCACCCCGGCATGCACCATACGCCAGCGTTCGATCACCCCGGCCTGGGCGCCTGGAAACGCATCGACGCGGTCGCCATTCACCCGGCCGTTGATGCTGGTGAAGCGCCCGGATTTCGGCCAGCTGCCGGGACCGAACTGATCGTAGTCGTCGATGCTGCCCGTATCCTCGGGATCGCAGCGGTAACTGCCGTTGGGGTGGGTCTTGATCGCCTTCTTGGCATCGCGGCAGGCGTACTGGATCTGCTGGAAGACCAGGACCCGTTCGGGAAACGGCTGGTCGGCGATGGGCTTGAGCAGGGTGTCCAGGTCGCCGTTGCCCTCGGGCGTCGGGGTGCGGGTGCCACGCACAATCAGGGCGCCGGCCATGCCGCTTGCCACCTGCAGGGCCGTCGAGCCGTGTTTGTGTGGGTGATACCAGAAGGTGCCCGCTGGATGATCGGGTGGAATGTTGTATTCGTATTGAAACTTGACCTGGGGATTGATCGACACCAGCACGTTGTCGCTGTTGCCCGCCGGATTGATCCACAGGCCATGGCTGTGCAGGTTGGTGCCGTTGAAGCAGTGCGGCAGGTTGGCGCTGCCGCCACTGCCCATCAGGCAGGTGGGGTCGCTGGGCAACTGGTTATCCAGGGTCACCCGCACCGTCTGGCCGGGGTAGGCCTCGATCATCGGGGCGACATAGGGCGCCTGGGGGTCGACGCCGGCGCCCTGGTAACTGCGCAGCTTGACCTTGTCGTAGCGGTTGGCGCCCGGGTTCCAGATCTGGCCCTCGGTGAAATCGACCTTGAGGTCGTAGACCACGTCGCGGTCGACCGCGGACACTCCCAGCTTCTGCGCGGGAACCGCCAGCAGGGTGAGTGGCTTGGCGAGGCGTTGCTGCAGGGTCGGTGGGTTGGCTCGCTGGATAAGGCTGGTGGGCGACAGCGCCTCGGCCAGCCCCGACAAGGGCCAGAGCAGCAGGCCGGCGGTCAGCAGGGCGGTCGTGGTGGCGAAGCCTGTGGCGGGTTCGTGGGGGACTGCATCCATGGGGGATTCCTTTCTGAAACGCGTTACATCGGCAAGTGCCTTGCCTGGCAGGCCGTCCAGTACATTAATGGCCCAGAGCTACTGTAGAAGGCGAATCCGCTGAGCGCGAATGAACGAGCGAAGCGCTTGTGACTGCCTGTATCCAGGCCCTGAGCGTGAGACGGGGCCAGGGGCCTGACGCAGGACAACGCCATTGGCGTCGCACTCAGGCTACAATCGCCGGCACCCTGATCCTGTCCTTGAGGTCCGTCATGCAACCCTTCGCCATCGCCCCGTCGATCCTGTCCGCCGATTTCGCCCGCCTTGGGCAGGAAGTCGACGCCGTCCTCGCCGCCGGTGCCGACATCGTCCACTTCGACGTGATGGACAATCACTATGTGCCCAACCTGACCATCGGCCCCATGGTCTGCACGGCGCTGCGCAAGTACGGCATCACGGCGCCAATCGACGTGCACCTGATGGTCTCGCCGGTGGACCGGATCATCGGCGACTTCATCGAGGCGGGCGCCAGCTACATCACATTCCACCCCGAAGCCAGCCTGCATGTCGATCGCTCGCTGCAACTGA
>DATDTH010000312.1:0-3761 GCA_035290985.1 Pseudomonas sp.
CCAGCAGTTCCGGCAGCAAAGCATCCAGGGCCTGCTGCACCTGGCTCAGCGACTGCGCGGCATCCAGGATGCGATAGCGCTGCGGCTGCTGGCTGGCGCGGCGCAGGTAGGTCTGGCGCACCGCCTCGAAGAAGCCCAGGCCTTCCTGCTCGAACCTGTCCAGGCAGCCGCGGGCCGCCGCACGCGCCAGCCCCACGTCCACCGGCAGATCGAACACCAGGCACAGGTCGGGGCGCAAGCTGCCTTGCACGAAGTTTTCCAGCACTGCGATACGCGACTCGGACAGGCCGCGTCCGCCGCCCTGATAGGCATAGGTGGCATCGGTGAAGCGGTCGCAGAGGACCACGGCACCCCGCGCCAGGGCCGGACGTATCACCTCGGCCAGGTGCTGGGCGCGGGCGGCGAACACCAGCAGCAGCTCGGTATCGGCCGCCATGGGTTCGGCGCTGGGGGCCAGCAGCAGCTCGCGGATACGTTCGGCCAGGGGCGTGCCCCCCGGCTCGCGACTAAGCAGCACATCCAGTCCCTGGGCGCGCAGGCGCTCGGCCAGGTATTCGCGGTTGGTGCTCTTGCCGGCACCTTCCGGGCCCTCGAGGGTGATAAACAAACCAGTCACGGGCGGTCCTTATTCATGGGGCGGCCTGCGGAATCACGGGGCCTGGGCTGGAACGGTAATCGGCGCGGCGCTTGAGCTGGTAGTCGCGTACCGCCTGGTTGTGCGCCTCGAGATCATCGGAGAACACATGACTGCCATCGCCGCGGGCGACGAAATACAGGCTGCGGCCGGGCACCGGGTGCAGCGCGGCATGCAGGGCCTCGCGTCCGACCAGGGCGATGGGCGTGGGCGGCATGCCCTGGATCACATAGGTGTTGTAGGCCGTCGGTTCGAGCAGGTGGGCGCGGGTCAACTTGCCGTTATAGCGCTCGCCCAGGCCGAAGATCACGGTCGGGTCGGTCTGCAGGCGCATGCCGATGCGCAGGCGGCGCACGAACACCCCGGCTATCTGGCCCCGCTCCTCGGGTACGCCGGTCTCCTTCTCCACGATCGAGGCCATGATCAGCGCCTGGTAGGGCTCGCGGTAGGGCAGCCCCTCGGCCCGCCCCTGCCATTCCTCGGCCAGCACCTGGTCCAGTCGCTGCGAAGCCTGTTCGAGCAACTGCAGGTCGCTCATGCCCCGTACATAGCGGTAGGTGTCGGGAAAGAAACGCCCCTCGGGGCTCGCGCCGGGCAAGCCCAGACGGCTCATCAGTTGGGCATCGTCGAGCCCGGCCAATTGCTGGTCCAGCTTGTCCTGGCGGGCCAGCAGGGCGCGCACCTGGCGAAAGCTCCAGCCCTCGACCAGGGTCAGGCTGTACTGCACCACCTCGCCGCGCTGCCAGAGGCCGAGCAGGTCATGGGCGTCGAGCCCCGGTGTCAGGCGGTACTCGCCGCTGTGCAGGGGCCGGCCCACCAGGTTGAAGCGCCAGTAGAGGCGCAACCAGAAGGCCCCCTTCAGCACGCCTTCGGCCTCCAGGCGATTGAGCAGCAGCCCGGGCGTGTCGCCCGCCGCCACCTCGAACAGGCGCTCCTCGGCCAACTTCAGGGGCCGCTCGAGGGCTTCACGCTGCTGCCAGCCGGCGATGGCCAGCAGCAGGCCCAGGACGAGCAGGCCGCTTTCCAGCACCAGCAATAATTTGCGTATCACGAATCAGACATCCAATAGCGCGCGGGCAATGGCTTGCAGTTTACGGGTGAGCGGGCCCACCGGCCAGCAATGCGCCTCCAGGGCGCGAACCGGCCACACCCCGTACTGGCTGTTGCACAGGAAAACCTCGTCCGCGTCGAGCAGTTCCTGGTAGTCCAGGTCACGCACGCTCGACGGGATACCCGCCTGCTCGGCTTGCGCCAGCAGCTCGGCGCGCATCACCCCGGCGACCCCGCAGCGGGACAGTTCGGCCGTGAGCAGCCGCCCGTCCTTGACCAGAAACAGGTTGCTATAGACGCCTTCCACCACCCGCCCGCTGCTGTCACGCATCAGCCCTTCGGCGTGTTCGGCGTCCTGCCATTCGCCCCGGGCCAGCACCTGCTCCAGACGGTTCAGGTGCTTGAGCCCAGCCAGCAACGGCTGCTCGGCCAGACGGGTCGCGCAGGGAAACAGGCGCACCCCCGCCGCGCCCTGGGCCGCCGGATAATCGTGCGCGGGACCACCCTGGAGAATGCGCCGCGGCTGGGCCGGTGATGGCGGCCCATAGCCCCGCGGACCATCGCCGCGGGTCAGGATCAGCTTGGCGACCCCCTCGCCCAGCTCGCTGGCGAAGGCCAGCAGCTCGGTGCGCACCAGGTCCGGATCGAGGGCGATGGCCAAGCGGGCACAGCCCTCGGTCAGTCGCGCCAGGTGCCGATCCAGCAGGCGCACGCGCCCTTGGTGAATGCCGAGGGTCTCGAACAGGCCATCGCCATAGGCCAGGCCGCGGTCCCTGACGGACAGCGACTCGGCCTCCCGGCCATCGACCCAGGTCGGCATCAACCGGCGAACCGGCGGAACACCAGCGAGCCGTTGGTACCGCCGAAACCGAAGGAGTTGGAGACCACGGTGTCGATAGCCATGGCCCGCGCCTGATGGGGCACGAAATCCAGGTCACAGCCCTCGTCCGGCTCGTCCAGGTTGATGGTCGGCGGCGCCACCTGGTCGCGGATCGCCAGGATGCTGAAGATCGCCTCCACCGCCCCCGCCGCGCCGAGCAGGTGGCCGGTCATGGACTTGGTCGAGCTGACCGCCAGGCGCGCGGCCTGGTCGCCGAACACCGACTTGATGGCCGCGACTTCCGCCAGATCGCCGGCCGAGGTCGAGGTGCCATGGGCATTGATGTACTGCACCTGGTCCAGGTCCAGGCTGGCATCGCGCAAGGCGTTGCGGATACAGCGCGCGGCACCGGCACCGTCCGCCGGCGGCGACGTCATGTGATAGGCGTCCCCGCTCATGCCGAAGCCGATCAGCTCGGCATGGATGGTCGCGCCACGGGCCTTGGCGTGTTCGAGCTCCTCCAGCACCAGGGCGCCGGCCCCGTCGGAGAGCACGAACCCATCACGGCCCTTGTCCCAGGGCCGACTGGCGCGGGCCGGATCGTCATTGCGGGTGGACAGCGCCCGCGCCGCGCCGAAACCGCCCAAGCCCAGGCCACAGGCGGCCATCTCGGAACCGCCGGCGATCATCACGTCGGCCTCGCCATAGGCGATGTTGCGTGCCGCCATGCCGATGCAGTGGGTACCCGTGGTGCAGGCGGTGGCGATGGCGTAGTTCGGCCCCTGGACACCCAGGTGGATCGACAGGAAGCCGGAGATCATATTGATGATCGAGCCCGGCACGAAGAACGGCGAAATCCGCCGCGGCCCCTGCTCGATCAGGGATCTGCAGTTGTTCTCGATATTGGTCAGGCCACCGATACCCGAGCCCATGACCACGCCGATGCGCTCGCGATTGGCATCGGTGACTTCCAGCCCGGAGTCGCGGACCGCCTGAAAACTCGCGGCCAGGCCGTACTGGATGAACAGGTCGAGCTTGCGGGCCTCCTTGGCCGACAGGTAGGCCTCGACATCGAAGCCCTTCACCGAGCCCCCGAATCGAGTGGAAAAGGCGGACAGGTCAGCATGTTCGATCAGACCGATACCGCTGCGACCGGCCAGAATGCCCTGCCAGCTGCTCGAAACATCGGTACCCAGGGGCGACAGCATGCCCATACCGGTAACCACGACGCGTCTACGCGACACAGCAATCTCCTTG
>DATDTH010000313.1:0-11997 GCA_035290985.1 Pseudomonas sp.
GCAGGCGGCGGCCGCCGCCGAAGCCCTGCAGGACCAGGCCTCGGTACTTTCCCAGGCGGTGGCGGTATTCACCTTCGAGGGCGTCTCCGCCACAGCGCATCGCGCACCCGCACCGCGCCTGGCTCAGCCCCGTGCGGCCGCCGCCAGCCCGACACGCCTCGCCAGCCCGGCCAGCTCGGGGAGAAGCCTGCCGCGCCCCAGCAAACCCAAAGACGATGAATGGGCGGAATTCTGAGCCCGCGCTTGCCCACGGCCGAGGGCCTGGACCTGCGCGAGTTCCAGTACCGCCAGGAGGACTTCGAGTGCGTCCGCCGCCTGCTCTACCAGCGCGCCGGCATCAGCCTGTCGGCGAGCAAGGAGCAGATGGTCTACAGCCGCCTGGCCCGACGACTGCGCAGCCTGGGGCTGGGCAGTTTTGCCGAATATTTCGAGTACCTGCAGCAGCATGAGAGGGAGTGGCAACAGTTCATCAATGCCCTGACCACCAACCTCACCGCCTTCTTCCGCGAGGGCCATCACTTCGAGATGCTCGCCGCCCATGCCCGCCAGCAGGCCCATGAACGGCGGCCGCTGCGGATCTGGTGCTGCGCCTCGAGCACGGGCGAAGAACCCTACTCGCTGGCCATGACCCTGATCGAGGCGCAGGGCAGCTTCACCCCCGCTGCGCAGATCATCGCCTCGGACATCGACACCGGCGTACTCGGCACGGCGCGCCAGGGCATCTACCCGGAGCAGCGGATCGAGCACCTCGAATTGACGCGCAAGAAGCACTTCTTCCTGCGCGGCGTGGGCGCGCAGCAGGGGCGGGTACGGGTCCGTCCGGAACTGCAGGCGCTGATCGACTTCCGCCAGATCAACCTGCTCGATGCCGACTGGGGCATTCCCCCGGGGCTGGATGCGATTTTCTGCCGCAACGTAATGATCTATTTCGACAAGCCCACCCAGAACCGGCTGCTCGAACGGATGATCCGCTTGCTGCGCCCGGACGGGCTGTTTTTCGCCGGCCATTCGGAAAGCTTCGTGCAGGCCACCCATCTGGTGAAACTGGTCGAGCGCACGGTCTACCGCCCGGCACTGGAACGACCATGAACATGGAGTTCGACTTCATCAGCTCCCTGGCGCCGAACGCCTACTACGACCGGCACTTCGACTGCGAAGCGGTGAAGATCCTGCCCGGGGAATACTTCGTCACCCAGCGCGACCTGGTGATAGTCACGGTGCTCGGCTCCTGCGTCTCGGTTTGCCTGCGCGATCGGCTGAGCGGCATGGGCGGCATGAACCACTTCATGTTGCCGGGCAATGCCGATGGCGGCATCAGCCCGATTTCCGCCTCGGCCCGCTATGGCGTCTATGCCATGGAACTGTTGCTCAACCACCTGCTGAAACTCGGGGCCCGGCGCAACTGCCTGGAAGCCAAGGTATTCGGCGGCGGCAGCGTCTTGCGCGGGATGACCTCGAACAACGTCGGCGAACGCAATGTCGAGTTCGTGCTCGATTACCTGGCCACCGAGGGCATTCCGTTGCTGGCCGACGACCTGCTGGATATCTATCCACGCAAGGTCTATTTCTTCCCGGCCAGCGGCCGGGTGCTGGTCAAGAAGCTCAAGAGCCTGCACAACACCACGCTACTGGACCGGGAAATGGAATACAGCATGCGCATCAAGAAAACGCCGATCTCCGGCGCGATCGATCTTTTCTAGGGGAGCGGTATGCCGATCAAGGTACTGGTGGTGGACGACTCGGCACTGATCCGCGCCCTGCTCAGGGAGATCATCGACGCCGACCCCGAACTCAGCTGCGTCGGTTGCGCGCCGGACGCCTATGTCGCCCGGGACATGGTCAAACAACTGCGTCCCGAGGTGATCACCCTCGACATCGAGATGCCGCGCATGGACGGCCTGGCCTTCCTGGAAAAACTCATGGCCGCGCGGCCGACGCCGGTGGTGATGATTTCCTCGCTGACCGAAGCCGGGGCCGAAGCCACCTTCCGCGCCATGGAGCTGGGCGCGGTGGACTTCGTCGCCAAAACCACCCTGGGCATTCGCGAGGGCATGCAGGCCTACGCCGAGACGATCTGCCAGAAGATCAAGGTGGCCCGCCATGCGCGTATCGGCCGCATCCGCCCGGTCCCCGGCCAGGTGCAGGGCACGCCCTCCCACAGCCCGCTGCGCTCGCCGCTGCTCAGCACCGAGAAGCTGATCGCCATCGGCGCCTCCACCGGTGGCACCGAGGCGATCAGGCAGGTACTGCAGGGCCTGCCGGCCAACAGCCCGGGCATCGTCATCACCCAGCACATGCCCGCTGGCTTCACCCGCTCCTTCGCCGAACGCCTGGACCGCTTGTGCGCGGTCCGGGTCAGCGAGGCCCAGGGTGGCGAACGCATCCTGCCCGGCCACGCCTTTATCGCCCCCGGCGGCTACCACCTGCTGGTCGAACGCTCCGGCGCCAACTACCTGGTCCGCCTGGACCAGGGGCCGGCCGAGCATGGCCACCGCCCGGCGGTGGACCCGATGTTCCGCTCCCTGGCCCAGTGCGCCGGGCGCAACGTGATCGCCGCCCTGCTGACCGGCATGGGCAAGGATGGCGCCAGCGGCCTGCTGCAGCTGCGCCAAGCCGGCGCCTTCACGCTGGCCCAGAACGAGGCCAGCTGCGTGGTCTATGGCATGCCCCGCGAGGCCGTGGCCCTGGACGCCGCCGAGGAAATCCGCCCGCTCGACGACATAGCCGCGACCCTGCTACTCCAAGCCCGGCAGCGGGGCAGCGGCAACCGGGTCTGAAAAACTAGCCTCGCCTACGCTTTTCAACGGCCTGCTAAAGGCTGTTGAAAAACTTTTTCAACGGCCTGCCAAGCACTGCCGACAGAAACCCTTTGGCACGGCGCGCGGCGCAGTTATAATGCCCCCCGCTTCACCGCGGCCAACCCTGCGTTGCCCGCTCCCGCCACCTGTCCGAGGGGCGCTGCAGCAGGACCTGTCTCACCAGGTGCCTGTCAGGCTCGGAGAGGGCGTTAACCATACGCAGCAACGGCGCCCATTCGCAGACAACGAATGGAGAACTCATTTTATGAGCGCTGTACTGACGCCTGCCGGTTTCACCGACTTCAAGGTCGCCGACATCAGCCTGGCCGCTTGGGGCCGTCGCGAACTGATCATCGCCGAATCGGAAATGCCAGCCCTGATGGGGCTGCGCCACAAGTACGCCGGCGAACAGCCGCTGCGCGGCGCGAAGATCCTCGGCTGCATCCACATGACCATCCAGACCGCCGTGCTGATCGAGACCCTGGTCGCCCTGGGCGCCGAAGTGCGCTGGTCGTCCTGCAACATCTTCTCGACCCAGGACCAGGCCGCAGCCGCCATCGCCGCGGCCGGCGTCCCGGTATTCGCCTGGAAGGGCGAGACCGAGCAGGAATACGAGTGGTGCATCGAGCAGACCATCCTCAAGGACGGCCAGCCCTGGGATGCCAACATGATCCTCGATGACGGCGGCGACCTGACCCAGATCATCCACAAGAAATACCCGGCGATGCTGGAGCGTATCCACGGCATCACCGAAGAAACCACCACCGGCGTGCACCGCCTGCTGGAGATGCTCGCCAAGGGCAGCCTGAAAGTCCCGGCGATCAACGTCAACGACTCGGTGACCAAGAGCAAGAACGACAACAAGTACGGCTGCCGTCACAGCCTGAACGACGCGATCAAGCGCGGCACCGACCACCTGCTGTCCGGCAAGCAGGCCCTGGTCATCGGCTACGGCGACGTGGGCAAGGGCTCGGCCCAGTCCCTGCGCCAGGAAGGCATGATCGTACGGGTCACCGAAGTCGATCCGATCTGCGCCATGCAGGCCTGCATGGACGGTTTCGAGCTGGTCTCGGCCTTCAAGAACGGCATCAACGATGGCACCGCCGCCAGCATCGACACCGCCCTGCTGGGCAAGATCGACCTGCTGGTGACCACCACCGGCAACCTGAATGTCTGCGATGCGAACATGCTCAAGGCCCTGAAGAAGCGCGCCGTGGTCTGCAACATCGGTCACTTCGACAATGAAATCGACACCGCCTTCATGCGCAAGCACTGGGCCTGGGAAGAAGTCAAACCCCAGGTGCACAAGGTCCACCGCACCGGCCCGGGCGACTTCGACGCGCAGAACGACGACTACCTGATCCTGCTGTCCGAAGGCCGCCTGGTGAACCTGGGCAACGCCACCGGCCACCCGAGCCGGATCATGGACGGCTCCTTCGCCAACCAGGTACTCGCCCAGATGCTGCTGTTCGGCGCCAAGTTCGCCGACCTGCCGGCGGCCGAAAAAGCCGCGCGCCTGAGCGTGGAAGTGCTACCGAAAAAACTCGACGAGGAAGTGGCGCTGGAAATGGTCAAGGGCTTCGGCGGCGTGGTCACCCAACTGACCCAGCAGCAGGCCGAGTACATCGGCGTGCCGCAGCAAGGTCCGTTCAAGCCCCACGCTTACCGCTACTAATCACAGCCTCGAGCCGCAAGCCACAAGCCGCAAGATGGAGCCTAATCCACTTGCAGCTTGAGGCTTGAAGCTTGCAGCTGAGAAGGAAACCTTCCCCATGTCTCAAGAACGCCGCTACAGCTTCGAGTTTTTCCCGACCAAGACCGATGCCGGGCACGAAAAGCTGCTCGCCACGGCCCATCAGTTGGCCCGCTACAACCCGGATTTCTTCTCCTGCACCTATGGTGCCGGTGGCTCGACCCGTGACCGCACCATCAACACCGTGCTGCAGCTCGACCAGGAAGTAAAAGTACCGGCCGCGCCGCACCTGTCCTGTGTCGGCGACTCCAAGGCCGACCTGCGCAGCCTGCTCGCCCAATACCAGAGCGCCGGGATCAAGCGCATCGTCGCCCTGCGTGGCGACCTGCCGTCGGGCATGGGCATGGCCAGCGGCGAGCTGCGCCATGCCAATGACCTGGTGAGCTTCATTCGTGAAGAAACCGGCAGCCACTTCCATATCGAAGTCGCCGCCTACCCGGAGATGCACCCCCAGGCGCGCAACTTCGAAGACGACATCGCCAACTTCGTGCGCAAGGCCAAGGCCGGCGCCGACAGCGCGATCACCCAATATTTCTTCAATGCCGACAGCTACTTCTACTTCGTCGAACGCGTACGCAAGATGGGTGTGAATATCCCGATCGTGCCGGGGATCATGCCGATCACCAACTACAGCAAGCTGGCGCGTTTCTCCGACGCCTGCGGCGCGGAAATCCCACGCTGGATTCGCAAGCAGTTGGAAGCCTACGGCGACGACATCGAGAGCATCCAGGCCTACGGCGAACAGGTCATCACAGAAATGTGCGAACGCCTGCTGCAAGGCGGCGCGCCGGGGTTGCACTTCTATACCCTGAACCAGGCCGAACCCAGCCTGGCGATCTGGAACAACCTCAAGCTGCCCCGCTAAGAAGTAACCGCCCTCCCGGGAGGGCGGCACTCGCCCCAGGCAGAGAGGCCCGTACCCGGAACCCGCGCACAGCCCTGAACGACAGAGCGGCCCTGAACGACAGAACAGCAGCACAGTTCGATCGCTCTGTTATACTCCGGCATTCTCGCCAGGCTTACGCCCGGACGCTCGGCCCCTTGCGGCCCAGCAGGACCGGACGGGATCGTGCCCCCAAGCATGTTTCGAGTCCGGCAGCTCATCCCTCGGGCCCAGCCCTAACTAGACAGGATTACTCATGTCCTTTGCTTCCCTCGGTCTCTCCGAGGCTTTAGTCCGCGCCATCGAGGCAGCGGGCTACACCCAGCCCACCCCAGTGCAACAGCGGGCCATTCCCGCCGTGTTGCAAGGTCGCGATCTGATGGTTGCCGCCCAAACAGGGACAGGCAAAACCGGCGGCTTCGC
Source organism: Pseudomonas sp. (assembly GCA_035290985.1). GTDB lineage: Bacteria > Pseudomonadota > Gammaproteobacteria > Pseudomonadales > Pseudomonadaceae > Aquipseudomonas. The sequence goes on from DATDTH010000313.1 coordinate 5,858, forward strand.
CCTGCCGATCCTGGAACTGCTGTTTCCCAACGGCCATCCGGACCGCGAACACCGTCACGGCCCGCGCCAACCGCGCGTCCTGGTCCTGACCCCGACCCGCGAACTGGCCGCCCAGGTGCATGAAAGCTTCAAGCTCTATGCCCGCGACCTGAAATTCGTCAGCACCTGCATCTTTGGCGGTGTCGGCATGAACCCGCAAGTGCAGGCCATGGCCAAGGGCGTCGACGTCCTGGTCGCCTGCCCGGGGCGCCTGCTCGACCTCGCCGGCCAGCGCAGCGTCGACCTGTCCCACGTGGAAATCCTGGTCCTCGACGAAGCCGACCGCATGCTCGACATGGGCTTCGTCCACGACGTGAAGAAGGTCCTGGCACGCCTGCCGGCCAAACGGCAGAACCTGCTGTTCTCGGCGACCTTCTCCAAGGACATCACCGATCTCGCCGGCAAGCTGCTGCACAACCCCGAGCGCATCGAAGTCACGCCGCCGAACACCACGGTCGAGCGCATCGAACAGCGCGTATTCCGCCTGCAGGCCAGCCACAAGCGTGCCCTGCTGGCGCACCTGATCACCGCTGGCGCCTGGGAACAGGTGCTGGTGTTCACCCGTACCAAACACGGCGCCAACCGCCTGGCCGAGTACCTGGACAAGCACGGGCTGTCGTCCGTGGCGATCCACGGCAACAAGAGCCAGAACGCGCGAACCAAGGCCCTGGCCGACTTCAAGGCCGGCGCCGTACGCATCATGGTTGCCACCGACATCGCCGCCCGCGGCCTGGACATCGACCAGTTGCCCCACGTGGTCAACTTCGAACTGCCGAACATCGAAGAAGATTACGTGCACCGCATCGGCCGTACCGGTCGGGCCGGACGCAGTGGCGAGGCGATCTCGCTGGTTGCCCCGGACGAGGAAAAGCTGCTCAAGGGCATCGAGCGCATGACCAAGCAGAAGATCGCCGACGGCGACCTGATGGGCTTCGATGCCAGCACAGTGGAAGCTGAAAAGCCGGAAGTCCGCGAGCGCCCCGATGTGCGTAATCCCCGCGGTCCGCGCGACCCCAACAGCCCCCGTGGCGGTGGCGGCGGCAACGGTGCCGGGCGTAAGGACAAAGGCAAGGACAAGGGCCAGAGCCAGAGCAAACCGGCCCAGGCCCGCTCGAGCCAACCGGCGCAGTCGACCCAGCAGCCACGCGAACAGCGCCAGCCTCGCGGCGAGAGTGCCGGGCCGCGTACGGCCGAGCGCGGCCCGAGCGAGCGCAATGCCGCGGCCCGCACCGTGATCGAAGACCAGGATGCCATTGGTAACCAGGTCCATGGCGGTCGCGCACCCGACGAGTTCCTGGACGACGACGTGGACAACTTCGGCAATCGCGCCGACTACGTCAGCCCGCACCAGAACAAGGCGCAGAACCGTGGCCGCCGTCCCGGCGCTCCGGCGACCGGCACCCCGGCCTCCTCGGGCGCCGCCCGCCCGCCTCGCCCCCAGGGCAGCGGTCAAGGCCAAGCCGCCGGCGCACGCACCGGCGGCCAGGGCAAACGCCCGAATGCCGCCGGCGGACGCAGCCAACCCAACCGCGATGGCCAGCCCCGTGGTCGCGGCCCGCGTGAACCGGTGCGCAGCGAATCCCTGCGCCAGGAACCGGCCGTCAAGGGTCCGCGCACCAGCCAGCCGGTGATAGTGCACAAGGAATCGAAGATCGACCGTGCCCTGACACCCGAGCAGCTGGAACAGCTGGAGCAACTGCCGAACCGCACCCGCGGCGAACGCCCTGCCCTGCTGACGCGTAACCGCGAAGGCTAGTCCCAGCCCCGCGACTGAAAACGCCGGCCCTGTGCCGGCGTTTTTTATAGAGCGCTGGGTTTCGTCGAGGCGCTTTCGGAAGGCTCTGTACTAATTAAGTGTTGCAGCGGCGGTATGCTCTTGTAGGGTGTGCTCAGCGCACCGGGGCATTGCGGCGGGTGCCAACCTCCCGGCTGAACACACGGCGCACCCTACGAAAAGCGCATCGTCAGCAAGCTCTGCGATCCCAGAACGCGGCGTCGAAGACGGGGGGCACCTTCCTACTGATTCTGCGCGCTTCTGACACCTTTCTAGCAACAGCTAACTCCGACATAGCCTTTCGGAAGGAGCCACCGCGCGACGTAACCCACCAAAGCAAAACCCCAGGAAAATCCTGGGGTTTTTCGTTCGACGGAGCGGACGCGTCCTCAGTCAGTTGATTTGCACCGAGTAGTCTTCCACTTCCCCATAGTTGAAGGTGCCGCAGGCTGTAGGCGCCGCGTTGTAACGCATGGCCACCCGCAGGGTGGTTTTCCCGGTCGCGGCGCCGCTCGGAATGACCAGGGAGCCATTGACCACCGAACTGGTGGCGCTACCGGAGCTGAAGACCTCTTCGCCGCTGTCGGTGAAATCGCCGTCCTTGTTCAGGTCGATCCAGATCTTCCAATACTCCTTGTAAGCGCTGCCAGAGAATTGCGGGGTCAGGCTCAGGGTATTGGCCCCGCGATTGACCGGGATCACATCGGCGGTGAAGTTCGAATAACGGCTGGACCCGGAGGTCTTGCTGAACCCGCCCACCGCGACCCGGCCGATCCACTCCTCATTGGCATTGCCGCTGGCACTGGCGCAGTAGGTGACGGGGTCACCGCTGCCGTCCTTGACCACCAGGTACGCCGCCGAAACCGCGCCCCAGCTACCCGCGGCATCCTGGCTGCGCATATACACCAGGTGCTTGCCCGGCTGCAGGTCGGCGGTATAGAGCGTGCCGGCGAGGCTCTCGGTCTTGGCGTTGAAAGCGCCATCCTGCGCCTGCACGGGCACCGCCACCGCACCGGCTTCCCAGGGTGCCTTGTCGATGTAGTATTCGGCAGCCGCAATATTCTGCGTGGTCTCGGTACCGTTGCTGTTATTGAATCGCGTATCAGTGGCGCTGGCGCTCAGGGTGACCACAGTGCCCGCGGGTACGCCCGTGGTCGAGGCCGTGCCGCTCAGGGCCAGGCCATTGATATCGGGCCCCGCCGGGGTGACATAGGGGGTTCTGACCACCTTGGCCGCATAGATCAGGGCCAGCAAATTGTTCGGCTTGATCGTGTTCTGATAGGTCGTGCAGCTCTGGAAAAACTGCGTGCCCAGCTCGAAGGTGTAGGCCGCCACGCCCAGCTCGCCATAGCTCGCACCATCGCTGGTGCCGTCGGTGGGATAAAGGCCGAAGGAGCGTTGCGGCGTGTAGTTGTTGAAGAAGGCGAACTTGCGCCCCAGGGTCTGCAAAGCCGTACCGTTAGGCGCCGGCACATCCACGTCTCCCCAAGGCCAGAGCACCAACTGACTGTAGCTGTGGATATCGAGGTGGATACCGCTGGTGTCCGTGGGCGCTGCATCGGTTCGTGCCGGGCCACGGCGGTCGGGCCACAGGCTGCGCGCGTAGGCTTCCAGTGCCTGGACTTCCGGCTCCGAGCCGGCGCTGCTGCCCCGGTAGGTTTCATTGCACTGGCTACCGCTGGAGCCTTGGCCATTGGTGCTGTTCCAGCCGAAGGTGAAATTGCGGTTCAGGTCCGCACCACGGGTATTGCTGCTGGCCCCGCAATAGTTCTGGTTGGTGTTCTTGCGCCAGGAAAGCCCCGCCTCGGCTTTCTTGCGGCCATCGGGATTGGTCTGCAGCATCAGGTGGACTTCATGGTGATCGAGAATCCAGGTCGCGTCGGCGACCGTGCCATAGCCATCGACCAACCAGCGTGCGAACTCCAGGCTCAAGGCCGCCGTGGTGTATTCCCGGGCGTGGATGGCACTGTTGATCAACAACTTCGGCTTGCTGCCGCCTATGGCCTTGTTGGTCAATTTGAGTACGCGGATATCGTATCCGCCCAGCCCCTGATTTTTTTCCCAGGAATTGCCCACATCGATCCATTCGGCAATATTCGGTTTGCTCGCGACCATCCCCGCCGCCACCGCGAAACTTTCCTCCACCGTTTCGTAACAGCTATAACCAGGAATACTGGCGATACCGGCATCGCTCGAGAGCGTCTTGCTTTGAAGGTTTCTCTGCAGCTGCTCGAGAATGGTATTGCGCTTTTCGATGAACTCCGTGGCAGGAGCAAAAGTAAAGCCGAAGGTTGCCAGTCGTTTCAACTCGTCCGCGTTCAGCTCCACGACCAGATAACCGTCCTCGTAGTGGGACTCCAGCAATTGACCATGCAGGCTTATGGCGGCTTTGCGTCCCACTTCCAACGAAGGAAAATAGGCCTTGTACACGCCAGCCGAGGCCTTTTCTTGCTCCAGCAAGGTGAAGCGCTCCTCGGCACTCAGCGCGTCGGCATACAGCGCTGGAGCGTTTGCCGCCAGCGCGATCAGAGTACTCAAGGGAAATAGCAGGGATGTGGCTTTCATTTGAAATCCTTTTAACGGAAATTTTCCTGGCGAAGTGTCCGAATAAGACACACCGATTGAGTACGCGCCCTTGTGAGGCGCGTAAGTAATACCGCAAATGAATGCCTCCCCCTGCCGCCTACCGAATAATCACTTCTGCGAAATTATTTCTTCGATTAGAGTAACTTCACAGCAGTGGCACACAGCAGGGGCTGAAGGAGACTTCTGAACCTAGAAGCACTTCTTCAACCTGTCAAATAGGGCTGCACGGGAAACTTATAGAAGCGGCCATATGCCATAGTGTTGATTAAGCTAAGTTTTACTTCACAGCCGGAATATTGACTATGCCATGAGCGGCTCGACCTAAAACCGGCCAACAGCAGGTCAGCCAAGGCAAAAACCGAAAAACAAGCTCGATTTCCTGACTACTTCCCGAGCGGTTTTTAATTTAGCCTCACATGCCAAGTCCAGGCCGATTTTTCAAGCGTTTGACAGACAGTTCAGGTGCACCGTGACAGCAACTATCCATAAGATTGGTTTTATCCAACAGAGCCAGAGGGGCACATGCAAGGGCCTATTGTCTGCGGTTCTGCTCTGGGCGTTTTGCAGCCTTGCCTGGTCCGCGCCTCCGACTGCCGCCCAGCGTCCAGCGGCAGAGGAGTTCAAAACCCTCAGGACGATTGCAGGGCACTTCGGCGGTGGCGCCTGGAATGACGCAGTGGATAAGTGGAACGGCAAGAAACATCAGGTGATGCAGGAGCTGGCAACACAGGTCATCCAGGGCGACTATCAGGCCGCGCAGTTGATAGCGCTGATGGGCCGGCCCGATCGGGTCTGGTCCGAATCTGACGAGGGCTATACCCACTTGCTGCAGCACACCGAATGGCAAGGCCCGGCCCAAGGTGAGCTCTGGGCTTACCATTGGCGCGGCCCCCATGACCAACTGCTATTTGCTCTCAAGGATGGCAAGGTGACCGCGGCCGGTTGGCTGCTGAGCTGGGAATGAACACCATAGGACCAAGCACTGCCCCCCAGGAAGAGGGGCTCGACGGCCGTCATTACGCCATGATAAAAGTCATCGATTGAGATAGCACTCTCCATTAGCGTCGCGGCTCGGAAGCAAAAATGATTCTCGAGGTAGCCATACTGAATGTGATCCCAGGGCGTGAAGGCGAGTTCGAAGCGGCCTTTCAGTTGGCGTCCGGCATACTCTCATCTATGAACGGCTATATTTCCCATCAGCTGCAACGCTGCCTGGAAAACAAGTCGCAATACGCTTTGCTGGTCAACTGGGAAACACTAGAGGCCCACACTCAAGGCTTTAGAGGTTCTCCCGAATACTTGGAATGGAAAACGCTGCTGCACCACTTCTACGCCCCGTTCCCGACGGTCAGCCATTATGAGTTGGTTCTTTGATTCTAATTAAAGCCATATGAATCGACCCCGTCGTAAAATGGGAAAATATCAACGCCTGCCCCTGACTCTGAAGTCCCTGGTCGTTGGTTCACAGATGCAAAACAAGTAACAGACACCAGGCTCGATGCCCCATGACGATACCGCCTGCGCGGTTTGCATGACGACCCCTGACCTTGACTCAATACTCGGAGCATCCTGGAGACTCCCATGATCCGACCCGCTACCCCAGACGACGCCGAGGCGATCGCACGGATCTACAACCACTACGTTCTCGACACCATAGTGACCTTCGAGGAGCAGGCGGTTAGCGTCCAGGAGATGGCCGAGCGGATCGCCGAAGTCGCGGCCGCCACGCTGCCCTGGCTGG
>DATDTH010000314.1:0-4841 GCA_035290985.1 Pseudomonas sp.
GGACCCGGAAATCCTCAGGCGTGTGCTGCAGGCCCGCAGCCTGGTGTTGGTGGACGACGAGGCCAGCACCGGCAAGACCTTCGTCAACCTGTACAAGGCCCTGATGGAGGCCGGCCTCGGCCAGATCGAGCAGGTGGTCACCGCGACCCTCACCGACTGGTCCGAGGGCGCCGTGCGCCAGGCTCTGGGCGAATCCGCCCGCTCGGTGGCCCTGCTCGAGGGCCGTTACCAGTGGCATGCCGACCCCGACGCGGCCCTGCCGGAGATGCCCAAAGTCGACAGCGTGGCCCGTGGCGACTGGCCGCTGCGCCCGGAAAACGATTGGGCGCGCCTGGGCGTGCTTGAACATCACGACAGCCTCAGCGCCGGGATCGAGGTGCGCCCCGGCGAGCGGATCCTGGTGCTGGGCACCAGCGAATACGTCTGGCGCCCCTTTCTGCTGGCCGAGGCTCTGGAGCACCGCGGCGCCGACGTGCACTTCTCCTCCACCAGCCGCTCGCCCATCGCCCTGGGCCATGCGGTGCAGCATGCCCTGGCTTTCAACGACAACTATGGCCTGGGCATCGCCAACTTCCTGTATAACGTCGCCCCCGGTCAGTTCGACCGGGTGCTGCTGTGCAGCGAAACGCCGGCCGCGGCGGTCGATCCGCGACTGGTCGAGGCCCTGAACGCCGAGGTGATAGTCGATGGCCATTGAACGTCCGCTGGTATTCGTCGATCTGGACGACACCCTGTTCCAGAGCGCCCGCAAGATGGGCGATGAGCCCCGCCACGCGGCGGCCCTGGACAGCCAGGGCGAGCCCATCGGCTTTATGCGCCCAGTGCAGAAGCAGTTCGTCGAGTGGCTGCTGGCCAGCGCCGATGTGGTGCCGGTGACGGCGCGCAGCGTCGAGGCCTATCAGCGGGTCGAATTGCCGTTCCGCCACGGCGCCATCTGCGCCCATGGCGGCGCCATACTCGCGGCCGATGGCAGCCTGGAACCGAGCTGGCACGCCCAGATGATCGCATTGCTGGCCGACCAGCAGGAGCGCCTGCCGCTGCTCTGTGCCGAGGTCCTGGCCCTGGGCGAGGCCCTGGATATTTCCCTGCGCGGCTGGGTGGTGGAGGAGGCCGGCCTGGCCAACTATGTGGTGATCAAGCACAACCAGGACGACGACGAACTGCTGGTCCGGGTGCTGGACGCCGTGCAGGGGCAGAACACCCTGGACGGCCTCTATGTGCACCGCAACGGCAACAACCTGGCCTTCCTGCCCGAATGCCTGCGCAAGCGCACGGCGGTGCAGGAGTGGATCCGCCGCGACCGTCTGGCCGTTGGCGAGCGGCCGCTGCTGGGCTTCGGCGACAGCCTGTCGGACCTGGGCTTTCTCGGCGAATGCCACTGGTGGGGCACGCCAAACCGTGGCCAGCTGGCCGCGGCGGTGATGGGCCTGGACCTGGCGGGAGGTCACGGTGCCTGAGGCCCTCGAGCTGAACGCCCTGCACGGCAGCTACCGACCCGCCGACGTGGAATTCCTGCTGCGCCCGCTGCAGATCGAAGTCACCTCGGCGGAAGAGAAAGAGCGGCTGATCCAGTCGCAGCAACGGCATTATTCGGAAATGATCGGCGCCGAAAATCCGCCGACCCCGGTGCACCAGCAGTTGTTCGCCGAGGCCCTGGCGCAGAATGCCCAGCGCATGGCCGAGGACGTGGCGGCCCTGGCGGCGGCCCTGGACGCGCGCTATACGGGCCCGAGCATCGCCCTGGTGTCGTTCGTGCGCGCCGGGGTGCCCCTGGGCGCCTTGTTGCGTCGCGCGCTGACCGACCTGGGTCGCGACGTGCGGCATTACGGCCTGAGCATCATCCGAGACCGCGGTATCGACTGGGTCGCCCTGGAGGCGGTGATCGCCCGCCATGGCGCGGCCAATATCGTCTTCGTCGACGGCTGGACCGGCAAGGGCGCGATCGCCGGCGAACTGCGGCGCTGCCTGGGGGGTGATCCGCGCTTTGCCGGCGAGTCGCCCCTGGTGACCCTGGCCGACCCCTGCGGCCATGCCTGGCTGGCGCCTTCGAGCGATGACTGGCTGATCCCCTCGGGCATTCTCGGCGCTACTGTGTCGGGCCTGATTTCCCGGACCATCTGGACCGAGGACGGCGGCTATCACGGCTGTATGCTCTATGAGAACCTGCGGCCCTATGACGTCACCGATTATTTCGTCGAGACGGTCGATGCCCTGCGCCGCGGCCTGAGGGCGGCGGTCGCGGCGGCTCAACCCTGGTCGGCCGAGCAGCGCCAGGCCCTGCAGGGCAGTGCCCGGCGGACCATAGACGCCCTGGCGGCGCGTTTCGATATCGACAACCCGAACCGGATCAAGCCCGGCATCGCCGAGGCGACCCGGGCGGTGCTGCGCCGGGTGCCGGAGAGCGTGCTGGTGCGCGCGCGCGCCGACCAGGATGTGCAATTGCTGCTGCACCTGGCGGCCAGCGTGGGCATCGAGGTCGAGGAGGCCGGCGCGGCATTGGGGCCCTACCGGGCCGTCACCATCATCAAAAGAGTTCGCTAATGGATAAGCTTTCTCCCTACGCCCTGGGCGCCACCCTGTACATGCCGGCCACCCGCCAGGACCTGCTGGAGGTGGTGTTCGGCCAGAAGATCATCGGCCTGCGCTCCCTGGTGGTGTGCCTGGAGGACGCGGTCGCCGAACTGGACGTCAACGTCGCGCTGCTCAACCTGCAGTGCCTGCTGGAAGCGATAGACGCCAAGGGCGGTCGCCCCGTCGATGGGCCGCTGCTGTTCGTGCGCCCGCGCAGCTCGGACATGGCGGCGCGGTTGAACGATTGGCCGCTGATCCGCCATGTCGACGGCTTCGTCCTGCCCAAGCTGGGCCTGAACAACCTGCGGGCCTGGGAGCAGGCGGTCGCCGCCTCGCACCTGTGCCTGATGCCGACCCTGGAAACCCCGGAGGTCTTCGATCCGGGCGCCATGAGCGAGCTGCGCGCGGCCCTGCTGGAAAGCGGCGCCGAGCGGATCATCGCCCTGCGCATCGGCGGCAATGACCTGATGGGCTGCCTGGGGCTGCGGCGCAACCCGCGCACCACCCTGTACAGCACACCCATGAGCTATGTGATCGCCATGCTCAGCGGCATCATGGGCTCGGCCGGCTTCGCCCTGACCGGGCCGGTGTTCGAGCAACTGGACGAGCTGCAACTGCTGGAAGAGGAGCTGGCGCTGGACGTGGCCCATGGCCTGGTCGGCAAGACGGCGATCCACCCGCTGCAGATTCCGATCATTCACCGCGCCCTGCAGGTCTGCCCCCAGGACCATGCCTCGGCCCGGCTGATTTTGCAGGACGAGGCGCCGGCGGTGTTCCAGTTCAACGGCAGCATGTGCGAGCCGGCCACCCACAGCAAATGGGCCCACGCCATAGTCGAGCGGGCCCGCTGGCACGGCGTGCGCGGCGACGCCCTGGCCTGCGCCATCGCCCAGGAGACACCCGAACTACGAGCCATACGAGGCGTTGCATGACGATACTGGTGAGCCCGCCCCTGGCGGACAGTCCCGAAACCCCGCTCGGTGCGGCACTGGAAAAGCTCTCGGTGTTCGACTTCGACGGCACCCTGACCTACCGCGACAGCTTCGTGCCCTTTTTGCGTTTCGCCTTCGGCACCTACCGCTTCGGCCTGCGCCTGACCGCCAGCGGCAGCCCGCATTACCTCTATGGCGGCGTCAGCCGCGACGTGATGAAGGCGCGGTTGATTCGCTCCTTTCTGCGGGACGTTCCGCTGGACTGGTTCGAGGAGCGGGCCCGGGCCTTCTGTGCGCAGAACTGGGAGCGCATGATGCGCCCGGCCGGGCTGCAGGCGGTGGCCCGGGAGCTGGAGCAGGGGCGCCTGGTCAGCCTCTGTTCGGCCTCGCCGGCCTTTATGCTGCGGCCCTTTGCCCAGCGCCTGGGAGTCAACCTGATCGGCACCGACCTGGAAGTGGTCGACGGCCTGATCACCGGCGAGCTGATCGGCCGCAACTGCCGGCGCGACGAGAAGGTGCAGCGCCTGATCCATGCCTACGGCCCGCTGGCGCAGTACCACCTGCGCGCCTGGGGCAACTCCAGCGGCGACACCGAACTGCTGGCCGCGGCCCAGGAGTCCTTCTGGCGGCCGTTTCGCTAGCCTTGTAGGAGCGGCCCATGGCCGCGAAACCTGGATTAGCTGGGTTTCGCCGGACTGCTTTTGTAGGGTGCGCTGCGCGCACCGAGAGGGCGGTACCACTGTGATGCTTAGACCGTAGGTCGGGTTAGCGAAGCGTAACCAGACATGCCGTCGGGTTAGCAAAACGTAACCCATATACGACCTACGGAAATCACCTCGGCGGCGTAACCCGCCAAAGGGGCCCCGGTTGCGCGCGGTGGCAGACCGGTTCTTATGTGTAGGCTCGGCGCATTTTATAGGTAAGAAAATCTCGTTTCATTTACATAGGGCTGGCTTTATGTAAGCCGAAGGCGTGCAGCCTTACATATAGGGATCGAACTAACGCCATCCACGGCCCTTGTAGGAGCGGCCCATGGCCGCGAAGCCTGGGTGCACGCGGCCCAGGGTGCGCGAAGGCCTGTCTGGATATCCGCCTTCGCGCACTGCTGACGAGTATGGGGTCGTGGGGTGTGTGGGACCGCCTAGGTGAAACCCGCCAATCCTGGCGTTTTAGGCAATCAGCACCTGGCTCAGCCGGACTAGTTGCTCTTGCCGCTCGGCCTGTTCCGGCTGCGCGCCGGGGTTGAGGGCGGACCATTCGGGGTGGGCGCGGGCCCTGTGCAGGGCGTCCGGCAGCTTGCCTTCGCGCCAGTGCTTCTCCCGCGCCTCGGGTTGCGCC